>VBAF01000438.1 GCA_005884705.1 Alphaproteobacteria bacterium | reverse complement strand
CGCCGGGGGAGTTGACATGACCAAGACGGAAAGTGCGCCCAATCTGCGAACGAGGTTCTGGCATGACCGCGCCGAGGAAGCGTGGTCGATGGCAAGCCAACTGCTTGATACGACAGCAAAAACCACCATGGTCGAGATCGCCGAGCGCTACGATCTGCTGGCCGATGCGATGCTCCTCAAGGAGGCCATGCGGGACGGCCGCGAGACCCATCGCGCCGGGCGCAGGACCTCGATCGCCCCCCAAGGCCTTCTGTAAGGCACGGCGTCGTCCGGCGCAGCCGCCGCGATGTTCACGCTCGCCTTCGATCGCCGCCAGAAGATCCTGCTTGCCCGCGTCAGCGGGGTTCTGAGCTCGGGCGACATCACAGCACTCGACGACGCCGTGTTGCGCTTCACGGCGCGTCATGGCCCGAGCCATGGCGTGATGGATTTCACTTCGGTGTCCACGGTCGCCGTCCCGATAGCCAAGCTGCTGCAGCACGGCCAACAGCTCACCGGCGACCGCGGCTACAAGCGCGTCGTGGTCATGTCCAACGGCGAACTGCGGACGCTCGCCCGCACCGCGGCGCGCGAGCCGGCGATCGTGTCCTCGATCGACGAGGCGCTGCGCCAGCTCGGCGCGACCAGCCCGTCGTTCGAGCCGGTCGATCCGATCTGACGCTGCCGTTCAGGCGACCTTCCTGCCGAGGTGCGGGAACATGGCGAGGCGCGCCGCCTCGTCCATCTCGGTCTTGAAAGCGTGCTTGTCCTTGAGCGCCAGCGCGCGCTGCGCCGCCGGCCGCGCGTTGATCTCGCCGAGATGGCGCTGCAGATGGGGATACTGCTTGGGCGCGTCGGCGCCGAGCACGTTGGGGATCAGCCGCGACCAGCCCCACACCGCCATGTCGACCACGGTGTAGGCATCACCCAGCATCCATTTGCGCGACGCCAGGCGCGCTTCGAGGATGCCCCAATGGCGCTGCGCCTCGAAGGCGTAGCGGTTCAGCGCATAGTCCTTGGGCTCGGGCGCGACATTGCGGAAATGCACCGCCTGGCCCGAGTAGGGCCCGACGCCCGAGGCGACGAACATCAGCCACGACAGCAGCTCGCCGCGCGCCTTGTCGGACTTGGCCGGCTGGAACTTGCCGGTCTTGTCGGCGAGGTAGAGCAGGATCGCGTTGCTGTCGAACACGGTGGCGTCGCCGTCGACGATCGCCGGCACCTTGGCGTTGGGATTGACCTTGAGGAACTCGGGTTTGTGCTGGTCGCCCTTGCGGGTGTCGACCGGCACCAGCTCGTAGGGTAGCGCCATCTCCTCGAGGCACAGCGCGACCTTGGTCGGGTTGGGCGCGAGATTGTAATAGAACTTGATCATGCCGCTCTCCTATTCCGGCTTGGCGCCGGATGCCTTGATGATCGGATCCCAGAAGGCCATCTGCCCGTCGAAAAACGTCTTCGCCTGCTCCGGCGTGGACTGGATCGGCTCGATGGCCAGCTCGCTCATGCGCCTGACGACGTCGGGGTTCTTCAGGGCTTGGTTGAATGCCGCGTTCAGCTTGTCGATGATCGGCCGCGGCGTCCCTGCCGGGGCCTGTGCCACGTACCAGGTGTTGATTGCAAGCTTGAAACCGGCGGCTTCCTCGACCGTCGGCACGTCGGGCAGCTGCGGCAGGCGCTTGTCGGCCATCACCGCCAGCACGCGGAGCTTGCCGCCGTCGAGGAAGCCCTTGCTCGAGCCGAGCGTGTCGACCTGGAAGGCGTGTCGCCCGGCGATGGTATCGATCATGCCGGGCGCCGAACCGCGATAAGGCACATGCAGCGCCTCGGCCGCCGCGCGCTCGAGCAGCAGGTAGCCCGCGAGATGGATCATGCCGCCATTGCCCGAAGAGGCGTAGGAATGTTTGGCGGGCTCCTTCTTCAGCAGGGCGATCAGCTCGGCCAGGCTCTTCGCGCCGTCGACCGGCGCCACGATGATCAGCGGCACGCTGGCCACGTAGGCGATGCCGGTGACGCCATTGACCACGTCATAGCCCAGGGTCTTGCCGTAGAGTGCCGGCGTGAGCGCGTTGGTCGAGGGCGCCATCAGCAGGGTGTAGCCGTCCGGCGTGGACTGGGCGGCCATCGCCGAGCCGATGTTGCCGCTGGCGCCGGCCTTGTTCTCGACGACCAGCGGCTGGCCAAGGATCTGCGAGAGGTGCGGCTGCAGGATGCGGGCGACCACATCGGTCGGGCCGCCGGCGCCCGCCGGCACCACGAGGCGGATCGGGCGCTCGGGGTAGCCGGCCTGCGCCCATGCCGGTGCCGCCGCGAGCGATGCCGCGCCGACCAACGCGGCGCGTCGTCCCAATCTCACCATTCTTTCCTCCCGTTCGCGCGAGTGTACGGTCTATGCTGCGCGCGAGGAAAGCCATGGGGAAACGCGATGGGTAGCCGACTGAACCGCGCCATCGAGCTGCTCGAAGCCGGGCAGGCGATCTACTACGACGGCCCGCATACCGGACACGTGCTGACCTACGACCAGGGCCGTACCGACGCCAAGACCTGGGCCGACTACATCAATGTCGGCATGGAGCACGGCGCCTTCGACATGACCGGGCTCGAGGAATACATGCGCGGCCTGCTCGACGGCGGCCCGACGCGCTCCGGCCATCTCACCCCGGCGGTGATCGTCGAGGCGCCGGTCAACGGCATCGACGGGCCCAACGTCGCCTTCAACGCCTGGCAGTTCCGCCAGATCCTGGCGCGCGGCGTCCATGGCATCTTGCTCTGCCAAGCCGAGGCGGCCGACGCGGTGAAGGAGTTCGTGCGTGCTTGCCGCTTCCCGCACCACAAAGTTGGCGCCGACAAGCTTGGCACCGGCTCCCGCGGCCGCGGCTCGGAGCCGACCGCCGCGCCGATCTGGGGCCTTAGCCAGCAGGAATACTTCAATTTGGCCGAACCCTGGCCGCTCAGCCCCAAGGGTGAGCTTTTGCTCGGTGTAAAGATCGAGAGTCCCGCCGGAGTCGACAAGGCGGGCGAAATCTTGGCAGTGCCTGGATTGGGCTTTGCCGAGCTGGGCCCGGGCGATCTCGGCCTCGCGCTGGGCTACACCAGCCTGCAGCGCCGCCCCTACCCGGCCGAGATGGAAAAGGCGCGCGCCAAGGTCCTCGCCGCCTGCAAGAAGAACAAGCTCGCCTTCCTCGAAGGCGCCACGGCGCAGACCATCGCCGCCAGCCTCGAGGGCGTGCGGGTGATCGCCGGCCATAATCCGGAGACAGCCAAGGTCGGCCGCGCGCATCAGAAGCGCACCATGCCGGTGTGAGGCCCAATCCCCATGGCTAACCCAACCCGCCGCGACGTTGCCCTGCTCCCGTTCGTACTGGGCGCCGGCGCCGCGGGACAGGCGGAGGCACAGATGACCGTTCCAGTCGACAACGCCTCGCTCGCCGAGGTGCAGGAGGCCCTGGCAAAGGGCGCGACCACGGCAAGCGCGCTCACGCGGGCCTATCTCGCCCGCATCGAGGCCTACGATCGCAGCGGACCGGCGCTCAATTCCGTGCGCGAGGTCAATCCCGAGGCGCAGGCGATCGCTGCTCGCCTGGATGGCGTGAAGCCGTCGGCCAAGCAGCCGCTCGCCGGCGTGCCGATCCTGGTGAAGGACAACATCGCCACCGGCGACAAGCAGCACACGACCGCCGGCTCGCTGGCACTCGAGCAGGCGCGCGCCAAGGCCGATGCCACGGTGGTCAAGCAGCTGCGCGCGGCGGGCGCGGTGATCCTCGGCAAGGCGAACCTCACGGAGTTCGCCAACATCCTCGCGGTCGACATGCCGTCGGGCTACAGCTCGCTCGGCGGCCAGGTGAAGAACCCCTACGCGTCGGCGCTGCTCGACGATCGCGGCATCCCCGTCGTGCTGCCCGGCGGATCGAGTGCCGGCTCGGCGGTGGCGGTCGCGGCGGGCCTGTGCGCGGCGGCGATCGGCACCGAGACCTCGAGCTCTCTCTTGAGCCCGGCGAATCAGAACGGCCTGGTCACGGTGAAGCCCAGCGTGGGCCTGATCAGCCGCGCCGGCATCCTGCCGATCGCCCACAGCCAGGACACGGCTGGGCCGCTCACCCGCACCGTGCGCGACTCGGCGATTCTGCTGAACGTGCTGGCCGCGCGCGATCCGCAGGATCCGGCGACCCAGCCTCTGCAGCGGCCGAACGACTACACCGCGGGGCTCGACAAGGACGGGCTGAAGGGCGCGCGCATTGGCGTGCCGAGCGACCCCGACGATCCGCTCAACGACGTCTACTTCGGCAAGCTGCCAACACGCTCGAAAGCGGTGATGGCGCAGGCGATCACCGTGCTGCAGGACGCCGGCGCGACGATCGTGCGCGCCAGCATGCCGACCGCGGGCTGGATCGGCGGGCCGGGAACGACCATGGCCGTGCTCAACCGCAACCCGCTCAGCCGCAACAAGGGTAACCCGGCCGCGCCGCCGATCGTGTTCATTTACGAGCTGAAGCACGATCTCAATCTCTATCTGCGTGACTGGGCGGTCGGCACCAAGACCAAGACGATGGCCGACATCATCGCCTTCAACCAGGCGAATGCCGACAAGTGCCTGCGCTTCGGCCAGGACCTGTTCCTTGCCGCGCAAGCCACCCGCGGCGACCTCTCGGAGCTCGAATACAAGTCGGCCCGCGCGATGGATCTGCTCGCCGCCAAGGAGCGCGGGCTCGACGCCTACATGACCCAGCACAAGCTCGACGCGGTAGTCTTCGCCGGCACCGCGGGTGCTGCGATCGCGGCCAAGGCGGGCTATCCCAGCGTCCAGGTGCCGGGCGGGTTGATCGCCGGCGTCGACGGCAAGGACACGCCGGACTACCCGCTCGGCGTCACCTTCGCCGGCCGCGCCTGGAGCGAGGCCAAGCTGCTGCGGCTGGCCTACGCCTACGAGCAGGCATCGAATGCGCGCAAGCCGCCGCCCGGCCTGCCGGCACTTTAGGAGGACACCATGCAGTTCGGCGTCACGATGTTTCCGACCGACTATGCGATCGCGCCGCACGAATTGGCCCGGGAGGCCGAGGCGCGCGGCTTCGAATCGGTCTGGTTCCCCGAGCACAGCCACATCCCGACCAGCCGCAAGTCGCCGTGGCCCGGCGGGCCCGAGCTGCCGAAGTGGTACTACGACACCTACGATCCGTTCGTGGCGATGGGCGCCGCCGCGGTCGTCACCAAGACGATCAAGCTCGGCACCGGCGTCTGCCTGGTGGTGCAGCGCGATCCCATCCACACCGCCAAGGAAGTCTCCACGGTCGATCGGCTCAGCAACGGCCGCCTGCTGTTCGGCATAGGCGGCGGCTGGAACGCCGAGGAGATGGCCGACCACGGCACCGACTTCAAGACGCGCTTCAAGCTGATGCGCGAGCGCATCGAGGCGATGAAGGAGATCTGGGCGCGCTCGAAGCCGAAATACGCGGGCGACATGGTGAAGTTCGACGAGATGATGATGTGGCCCAAGCCGGTGCAGAAGCCGCATCCGCCGATCATCGTCGGCGGCGGCTTCCCGCAGGGCGCGCGCCGCGCCGTCGCCTACGGCAACGGCTGGATGCCGATCGGCGGCCGCGGCGGCGACACGCTCGACATGATCAAGCCGTTCCACGAGATGCTGGCGGCGGCGGGCCGCAAACCGGAGGACGTGCCGGTCACCCTGTTCGGCGTGCGGCCGGACGTTGACGCCTTGAAGCGCGCCCGCGACGCCGGCGTCGACCGCATCGTGTTCGGCGTGCCGCCGGAGGCCAAGGACAAGGTGCTGCCGGTGCTCGACGCGGGCGCGGCGGCAATGCGGGCGGCGGCCTGAGATCATGCGATGGCCCGGCCACCATCGACGTAAAGATTCACGCCGTTGATATAGGCGCCGGCATCCGAGCACAGCAGGAGAGCCGCGCCCGCGAGATCTTCGGGTCGGCCGAGCCGGCCGGCCGGGATGCGCTGCACCAGCGCCTCGGCTTCCGTCACCATTTGGGCGCGGTTGCGCGCCGTCAGGATGGCGCCGGGCGCCAGATTGTTGACCGTGACGCCCTGCCC
>VBAF01000271.1 GCA_005884705.1 Alphaproteobacteria bacterium | reverse complement strand
CAACGGCGAGCACCCCGACTTCGCCGCTCCGCGCATCCCCGGTGCCGAGCCCGACACCATCGAGCACGAGGCGCAGGCGCGCGGCGAGCGGCCGTGGGACACCTGGGTCGCGGTATCGAACGGCGTCGACTTCCAGCATCTGCGCACCCTGCACGGGCTGCCGGCGGCCTCGATGCCGGACGCGCTCGAGGTCGATGCCGGCGGCATCGAGTTCCGCGTCGAGAGCCCGTTCCACCTGCAGCACGGCCGCATCAGCCGCATCACCGGCACCAACACCTTTGCCCAGCACCTGCGGCTCGGCGGCCAGGACATGTTCCAGATGTTCACCGGCGCGCCGATCGGGCCCGGCCGCTCGACCGGCTTCTTCGTCGTCGGCGTGCCCAGGGGCGAGGGCGCACGCCTGCCCGAGGTGACGGCGATGGTCGACCGCCTGAGCGCCGAGGATGCACCGGTGCTCAGCACGATCCGGTTCCGGCGCGGCCTGCTCACCGCATCGGACCGCCATCTCGCGCGTTACTTCAAGTACGTCGAGGAGTTTCCGACGTTCCTGCCGCCGGAGGGATGACCATGCGGGGCCAGATGCATCACCTCGACCTCACGGTCAGCGATTTTGCACGGTCGAAGCCGTTCTACGATCTGGTCCTGGGCTTCCTCGGCTATCGCTGCGTGAAGAGCACCGACGAGGTGATCGTCTGGGACCTGGCTTTGCCCGACGGCGTCTGCGGCATCGCCCTCCGGGCGGCGCAGCGCCCGCGCGAACACGACCGCTACACGGCGGGGCTGCACCATTTCGCCTGGAACGCCGACAGCCGCCAGGACGTCGACCGGCTGCATGAGCGGCTGCGCGCCGCCGGCGTCACCATCCTCGATGCACCGGCCGAGTATCCGCAGTACGGGACCGGCTACTACGCGGTGTTCTTTGCCGATCCCGACGGGCTCAAGCTCGAACTCTGTCACTACCTCGGCAAGTGACTCAGCCGAGCTGGATCCAGGTCGTCTTGACCTGGGTGAACTTGTCGAAGGCGTGCAGCGACTTGTCCCGGCCGATGCCCGACTGCTTGTAGCCGCCGAACGGCGTGGTGATGTCGCCGCCGTCGTAGGTGTTGACCCACACCGAGCCGGCGCGCAGGCCCTTGGCGAACTTGAAGGCCTTGTTGATGTCGGACGTGAAGATCGCCGAGGCGAGGCCGTAGATCGTGTCGTTGGCGACGCTGAGCGCCTGCTCGGCATCCTTGACCGGGATGACCGACAGGACCGGCCCGAAGATCTCCTCCTGGGCGATCTTCATCTTGTTGTCGACGTTGTCGAACACCGTGGGCTCGATGAACGAGCCGGCGTTGTCGATATGGACTTGCTTGCCGCCCATCGCCAGCTTGGCGCCTTCCTTCTGGCCGGCGTCGATGTAGCCCATGACGCGCTTGGTCTGGGTCTCGTCGACCATGGCGCCCATCTGGGTCCTGGGATCGAGCGGATCGCCCGGCATCATCTTCTGGCCGATCGCCATCACCTTGGCGAGGAACTCGTCCTTGATCTTGTCCTCGACGATCAGGCGGGAGCCGGCAGTGCAGACCTCGCCCTGGTTGAACCAGATGCCGAAGGCGGTGCGCTGGGCGGCGACATCGAGGTTGGGCGCGTCGGCCAGCACGATGTTGGGCGACTTGCCGCCGCACTCGAGCCAAACCTGCTTCATGTTGGAATCGCCCGAGTACTTCAGGAAGTACTTGCCGACCTCGGTCGAGCCGGTGAAGGCGATCACGTCGACGTCCATGTGGCGGCCGAGCGCCTGGCCCGCGGTCTCGCCGAAGCCCGGCAGCACGTTGAACACGCCCTCGGGAATGCCGGCCTCGGCGGCGAGCTCGCCGAGGCGAAGCGCGGTCAGCGGCGACTGCTCGGCCGGCTTCAGGATGACCGAATTGCCGGCGGCGAGGGCCGGGCTGATCTTCCAGCAGGCCATCAGCAGCGGGAAATTCCACGGCACGACGCAGGCGACCACGCCCGAGGCTTCGCGGGTGATCAGGGCGACGACGTTGCCCGGCGTCGGCGCCACCTCGTCGTAGATCTTGTCGATCGCCTCGCCGAACCACTGCACGGTGTTGGCCGAGCCCGGGATGTCGACGCGGGTCGAGTAGGCGATCGGCTTGCCCATGTCGAGCGTCTCGAGCAGGGCGAGCTCGTCGCGGTTCTTCATCATCAGCTCGGCGAGCTTCAGCATGATGCGCTTGCGGTTGGCGGGCGGCATGTTGGCCCAGGTGCCCTTGTCGAAGGCGGCGCGCGCGGCCTTCACCGCGGCGTCGACGTCGGCCTGCTCGCAGGCCGCGACCTTGGTCAGCACCTGTCCGGTCGCCGGGTTGACGCAGTCGAAGGTCTTGCCGCTGAGGGAGGGCGTGAACTTGCCGCCGATGAAGGCCTGGTTGCGGTAGCTGAGGCCGCCGACGCGGCCCTTCCAGTCGTCGCGCGAGAGTTGGGCGCTCATGGTGGTTCCCTTCGTTCTTGGATGTCCGGAAGGTAGAGCAATCGCCCGCACCCTGTCATCCCGAGCGAAGCGAGGGATCTATCTGCTACCACCACGATAAAGCCGCCCGAACGGGCGGCTCCATAGATCCATCACTGGGTTCTGGATGACACGCCTGCGGCGTGTCACTTCATCTTGGATTCCTTGAACACCACGTGCTTGCGCACGACCGGGTCGTACTTCTTGAGCTCGAGCTTCTCGGTCTTGGTGCGCGGGTTCTTCTTGGTCACGTAGTAGAAGCCGGTGTCGGCGCTGGACACCATCTTGATCAGGATCGAGGTCGGCTTGGCCATGGTCTGGTCCTCTGGAAGGCGGGCAACTTAGTCGGCAGCGACGGCCTGTCAAGCGCCTCCGGCGGCCCCTAGGTGCGCACGGCGTGGGCATAAAGCGCCGGGTCGCGCAGCAGGCGGGCCGCGATGTCGACGTCGCGCTCCGGCGATTCCTCGCCCGGCGGGCAAATCCTGCGCAGGTTGGCGATCTCCTCGTGGCTGGGATTGCGCTCGGCGTGCCAGCGCTGCAGCAGGGCCTTGTTGGCATCGACCGAGGCCGGTGCGAGCTGGGCGACGTCGCCCACCTTGGCGGTGCAGATGTTGGGCATCACGCCCTGCTCGTTCCAGGTGTAGCCCGAGGGGGCGAGCAGGCGCGACCAGGTCAGGATCAGCTCGCCCTCGTTGGGCAGGCGGATCACGGTCTGCACCGTGCCCTTGCCGTAGCTGGTGGTGCCGACGATGGCGGCGCGGCCGCGGTCCTGCAGGGCGGCGGCGACGATCTCGGCCGCCGAGGCCGAGTTGCCGTTGACCAGCACGACGAGCGGCGCCTCGGCCGTCCGGCGGCTGCCGCTGCGATAGGTGCGCTGGCTGTCGGGATGGCGGCCCTGGGTCGAGAAGATCACGCCGTCGCCGATGAACACCTCGGCCACCGACTGGGCCTGGTCGAGCAGGCCGCCGCGGTTCGAGCGCATGTCGAGGATGATGCCCTGCAGCTCGCGGCCGATCTCGGTGCGCGCGCGGTCGAGCGCATGGCTGAGCTGGTCGGTGGTGGCGCTGTTGAAGCCGGTCAGGTGGATCAGCGCGACATTGTCCTTGCGCTCGTAGGTCGCCGTGGTCGGGATGATGCGGCTGCGGCGCATCTCGATCGCGATCTCGCGGTTGTCGCTGCGCAGCACCGTCAGGGTGACCGGTTGGCCGACGCTGCCGCGCAGCTTGTGCACGACGTCGCCCAGCGTCTTGTCGAGCATGATGTCGCCGTCGACCGCGACGATCTGGTCGCCGGCCTGCACGCCGCCCTTGGCCGCCGGCGAGCCGTCCTGCACGGCGCGGATCACGATGCGCTTGTCGTCGGTGCGCTCGACCGTGATGCCGATGCCGCCGCCGCCGTCGCGCTGGAAGCGGTTGTCCTTGGCTTCGTCCGGATCGGCGTAGCGGCTGTTCCTGTCGAGCTGCTTGGTGGTGGCGACCATCGCGCCCTTGATCAGGCTGCTGCGGTCGGCCTGCTGCAGCACCGGCGAGGCGTCGATCGAGGCGGCGAACAGCTCGGCCAGCATGCCGCCCCAGGCACGGCCGTCGGTCGGATCGGCCGGGGTCGGGCGCGACACCACCTGGCGGCCTTCGCGCAGCAAGGTGAAGGCGCGGTCGCCGGCCTGCAGCGACAGGGTGGGATCGGCGCTGGCAAAGCCCTTGTAGGTCTCCTGCGTCATGCGCCGGAAGTCGGGTTCGTTGAGGTGTCGGTCACCGATCGCCCGGTAGGCCTGCAGCACCACCCGCTCGACGCTGACATCGGCCGCGGTGGCCGGGTTGCGGGCGGAGACCGGCGCGGAGTCGCCGGTCGGTTCGCAGCTGGCGACCAGCGAGGCCGCAAGGAGTGCCGCCATCGCGGGCGACAACGCGAAGCTCAGAAAACGGATTACCGGCACCTAAGACACCCCACGCTCAAGACGACAGTAGCACAAGCAGTCCTCGGGCGGCCAGCCGCGGTCACGGTGAGATATCCAGACCATCGGGGGACGATTTTTGCGCCGGCAGACGCTGCGCCCAGAGCAGGGCAATCACCGCCCCCTTGATGCGCGGCAGCAGGATCAGCGCCATCACGACGGACAGCGGCAACCACAACACGGCATGAAACCAAAGCGGTGGCTGGTCGCCATAGCGCTCAAGTACCAGCACGAGCGGGACAACAATATGGCCGACTGCGAAAATCGTGAAATAAGCCGGCGCGTCGTCGGCCCGGTAGGGCTCCAGCACCAGGCCGCAGGTCGGGCAGTGGCTGCGCATCTTGAGGAAGCCGCCGAACAAGGGCCCTGCGGCACAGCGCGGGCAGCGGCCGCGCCATCCTCGACGCATGGCGGTCCACAGATCGACGGGGGCGTAGGCGGCCGAAGACATGGCCGCCACCATGGCGGTTCGGGCCTAGCGGCGTCCTCGCGACCCTTTGTCCCGAACGCCCTTGCGGTGCGCGACAGGGCGACGCGGACCGCGGCGTTCTGGCAGGCGCGCCGTCCGGCCGCCGCGCACCGCCGCCACCCGCTCGACCCGCTCGATCACCTCGACCAGGTTGAACAGCAGGCCGCCGGTGGCGGTGTCGGCCTCGTCCAGCTTGACCCGCACCTTGTCGCCCAGGCCGTAAGTCTCGCCGGTGCGCTCGCCGACCAGCATCTGGCGGCCCTCGTCGTGGCGGTAGAACTCCTGGCCGAGGCTGCGGACCGGGATCAGTCCGTCAGCTCCCGTACCGTCGAGCGAGGCGAACAGGCCGAACCGCGTCACCGAGGTGACCCGGCCGGTGAACGCCGCGCCGACATGGGCCGCCATGTAGGCTGCGACATAGCGATCCATGGCGCTGCGCTCGGCCGCCACGGCGCGGCGCTCGCACATCGACAGGTGCTCGCCGAACTCCTCGAAACGGCCCTTGTCGGGCTCCGCCAGCCCGCCGTCGCCCAGGCCATAGGCCGCGATCAGGGCGCGATGGACGATCAGGTCCGGGTAGCGGCGGATCGGCGATGTGAAATGGGCATAGCGGGCGAGCGCCAGGCCGAAATGGCCGAGATTGTTCGGGCTGTACACCGCCTGGCTCTGGCTGCGCAGGATGGTCTCGTTGACCAGCCGCGCCACCGGCTTGCCTTCGATGGCGTGCAGCACGCGGTTGAGATCGGCCGGCCGCAGGCGCTGGCCGATCGGCAACGCGATGCCGAGGGTGCCGAGGAACTCGCGCAGCGATTCGAGCTTGGCGGCGTCGGGGTTGTCGTGCACCCGGTAGAGGCAGGGCGCCTGGTGCTGCTCCAGCGCCTGGGCGGCGGCGACGTTGGCCAGCACCATGAACTCCTCGATCAGCTTGTGGCTGTCGAGCCGCTCCCGCACGCCGATCTCGGCGATGCGGCCGTCCTCGCCCAGCCTGACCAGCCGTTCGGGCAGGTCGAGATCGAGCGCGCCGCGCTTCTCGCGCGCCGCCAGCAGCACCCGGAACGCGCCGTACAGCGGCT
Organism: Alphaproteobacteria bacterium; assembly: GCA_005884705.1. Lineage (GTDB taxonomy): Bacteria > Pseudomonadota > Alphaproteobacteria > Reyranellales > Reyranellaceae > Reyranella. Next base: position 7,246 of record VBAF01000271.1, on the reverse strand, counting down.
TGATCACCGACTCGAGCAGCGCCTTGGCCTCGGCATCGGGATGGCCGTCGATCGCGTTCTGCACCCGGGTGTAGGTGAGGCGTGCCGCCGAGCGCATCATGGCGCGGTGGAAGCGATGGCGCTTGAGGTGTCCCTCGGCATCGATCGACATCTCGGCCACCAGCACCGGCCGATCCTGGCGCGGCACCAGCGAGCACCAGTGATTGCTGAGCTGCTCGGGCAGCATCGGCACCACGCGGTCGGGGAAGTAGGCCGAGGTGCCGCGGCGGTAGGCGGCGCGGTCGAGCGGCTTGTCGTGGCGGACGTACCAGGCGACGTCGGCGATGGCGACCAGGATGCGCCAGCCGCCGGCGTGGTCGGGATCGGGCTCGGCGAACACCGCGTCGTCGAAGTCGCGCGCATCCTCGCCGTCGATCGTGACCAGCGGCACTTCGCGCAGGTCGAGGCGATTGCCCAGGGGTGCGGCCTTGGCGTGTTCGGCTTCCTTTGCAGCGGCCTCGGGAAAGTCGACCGGGATGTCGTTGGCGGCGATCGAGATCAGGCTGATGGTGCGCGGGTCGCTCATCGGCCCGACCCGCTCGATCACCTTGGCGCGACGCGACAGCTCGCCGCCGGCTTCCTCGATCCACACGATGTCGCCGGGCTGCGCGCCGTTGCTGTCGGCCGGCCGCACCTCGAACTCGCGGCGCAGCTTGCGGTCGGTCGGCGTCACGGTGGCGAGGCCGTTACCGCCAGCCGGCTGCTCGTAGAGGCCGAGGATCTTCTTCGGGCCGCTGCCGAGGCGGCGGATGATCTTGGCCTGGTAGGCGTCCTTGCCGCGACGCTTCAGCGAGGCCAGCACGCGGTCGCCGACGGCGGGGGCGGCGGTGCTGCGCGACCCATGCGGGTCGATCTCGATGCGCGGGACGGGGCCGTCCTTTTCTTCGTCGTGGCGGCGCGGCACGGCCAGCAGATGGCCGTCGCCGTCGACCCGCACGATCTCCAATACGGTAATGTCAGTCAGAGCTTTTGGATCCTTGAATGTCTTGGCGCGGTCGGCGGCGATTTCGCCGCTGTCCCGCAGGTCGCGCAGGAGCTGCTTCAGCTCGATGCGCTGATCGCCCTTGATGTGAAAGGCGCGCGCGATCTCGCGCTTGCCCACGGGCGTGGCGCTCTCTTTGATGAAGGCCAGCAGTTCGTCGCGGGTCGGGACGCGGCCCTTAGCCATCGGTTCCCGTGCGTGGCGTGGCGACCGTCTTGGCCTTGGGCTTGGCCGCCTTGCGCTTGGGCGCGGCCTTCTTCTTCGCGGCGATCTTCGGCGTCTCGCCCGAATCGTTGGCCGGGACCGGCGGCTTCTTCCTGGCGCGCACCGGCTTGGGCGTCTTGCCGCCCTTCGCGGCGCGCTCGGCGAGCAGCGATACCGCCTGATCGACGGTCAGCTCCTCGGGCTTGAGGTCGCGCGGCACGGTGGCGTTGAGGCCGGCATGCTTCACATAGACGCCGTAGCGGCCCTCGTAGAGCTCGATCGGCGCGGCATCGCCCGGATGGTTGCCGACCACGCGGATCGGCTTGGCGGCGCGGCCGCGGCCTGTAGCCTTGGCTTCGGCGAGCAGCGCCACGGCGCGGTTCATGCCGATCTCGAGCACGCTCTCGTCGGCGGGAATCGATTTGTATTTGCTGCCATGCTTGACGTAGGGGCCGAAGCGGCCGACGCCGGCCAGCACCGGCTCCTTGTCTTCCGGATGCGGCCCCAGCTCGCGCGGCAGCGACAGGATGGCGAGCGCCTTCTCGAGCGTGAGCTCGTCCGGCGTCATGCCCTTGAGCAACGAGGCACGCTTGGGCTTGTCCTTGCCTTCCGGCTCGCCGAGCTGGACGTAGAGGCCGTAGGGCCCGTTGCGCAGCGTCACTGCCTTGCCGGTCGCCGGGTCGAGGCCGAGCAGCTTCGGCTCGTTGAGGTTGGCGCCCGACTGCGCATCCTTCTCGGGATCGACGATGCCCAGCTTGCGCGTGAACTTGCAGTCCGGATAGTTCGAGCAGCCGATGAAGGCGCCGAACTTGCCGAGCTTCAAGCCGAGCCGGCCGTTGGCGCATGACGGGCAGTCGCGCGGGCTCTTGCCGCCATTGTCGTTGGCCGGGAAGAAATGCGGACCAAGCTCTTCGTCGAGCTTGTCGAGCACCTCTTTCACGCGCAGGTCCTTGGTCTCGCCGACGGCGGCGGAGAAGGCCTGCCAGAACTCGCGCAGCACCTGGCGCCAGTCCATCTTGCCGTCCGAGATGTCGTCGAGCTCTTCCTCGAGATGGGCGGTGAAGTTGTATTCGACGTAGCGCGGGAAATAGGTCTGCAGGAAGGCCGTGACGATGCGGCCGCGATCCTCCGGGATGAATCGCTTGCGGTCGATCTTCACGTAGTTGCGGCGCTGCAGCACCTCGATGATGCTGGCATAGGTCGAGGGCCGGCCGATGCCGAGCTCCTCCAGCTTCTTGACCAGGCTCGCCTCGGAATAGCGCGGCGGCGGCTCGGTGAAATGCTGCTCGGGAGTGACCTCGCGCCGGTCCAGCGCCTCGGCTTCGGTGACGTCGGGCAGGATGGTCGCGCTCTCGTCTTCCTCCTCGGTCTTTTCGTCGCGGCCTTCGTCGTAGAGCGTCAGGAAGCCGTTGAACTTCACCACCGAGCCGGTGGCGCGGAGCTGCACCGTCTTATCGGCCGACGCGATGTCGACCGTGACCTGGTCGAGCACGGCGCTTTCCATCTGGCTCGCCACGGTGCGCTTCCAGATCAGCTCGTAGAGGCCGAGCTGGTCCTTGTCCAAGTGGGCGGCGACGTCCTGCGGCGCGCGGAACAGGTCGGTCGGGCGGATCGCCTCGTGCGCCTCCTGCGCGTTCTTGGCCTTGGAGGTGTAGACCCGCGGCGTCTGCGGCAGGTAGCTCGGGCCGTACTTGGTCTCGATCAGCCGGCGCGTCTGGCCGATCGCCTCGGGCGCGAGCTGCACGCCGTCGGTGCGCATGTAGGTGATCAGGCCGACCGTCTCGCCGCCGATGTCGACGCCTTCGTAGAGGCGCTGGGCGATGCGCATGGCGGTGGCGGCGCCGACGCCGAGCTTGCGCGATGCCTCCTGCTGCAGGGTCGAGGTGATGAACGGCGGCGGCGGGTTGCGCCGCACCTGGCGGCGGTCGATCGAGGAGACGGCAAAGGCGCGCCGCTCGATCTCGCGTTTGGCCTGCTCGGCACGCTCGGCGGTATCGAGATCGAACTTGTCGAGCTTGCGGCCGTCGAGATGGGTGAGGCGGGCCTTGAGAGTCTGCTTCTTGGCGGTGCCGAACAGGGCGTCGACCGTCCAGTATTCGCGGCTCTTGAAGACCTCGATCTCGGCCTCGCGCTCGCAGATCAGGCGCAGCGCGACGGACTGGACACGGCCGGCCGAGCGGCTGCCCGGCAGCTTGCGCCACAGCACGGGGGAGAGGGTGAAGCCCACCAGGTAGTCGAGCGCGCGGCGGGCGAGATAGGCGTCGATCAGCGGCTGGTCCAGCTCGCGCGGATGGGCGACCGCGTCGAGCACCGACTGCTTGGTGATGGCGTTGAAGGTGACCCGTTTGACCTCGACCCCCTGCAGCGCCTTCTTGCGCATCAGGATGTCGAGCACGTGCCAGGAGATCGCCTCGCCTTCGCGATCGGGGTCGGTGGCAAGGTAGAGCTTGCCGCCCTTGGTGACGGCCTTGGCGATGGCGTCGATCCGCTTCTGGGACGCCGGGTCGACTTCCCAGTCCATGGCGAAGTCCTCGTCCGGTCGTACCGAGCCATCCTTGGGCGGCAGGTCGCGGACATGGCCGTAGGAGGCCAGCACGGTGTAGCCGGGCCCGAGATACTTTCCGATGGTCTTGGCCTTGGCAGGCGATTCGACGACCAGAACATCCATCGTCGATACAGGCTCCAGTTTGATTGTAAGAACCGGAGCTATCTCACTGATCTAAATCAGGGATACGCGGTTACCCCGGTGCCTTTCCAGGCGGCCTTCCAGCTCGAGGGCCAAGAGGACCTCCGCCACGGTGGCGGCGGACACTTGGCATCGGCGTACCAGTTCGTCAACCGCAGTGGGCACGGCGCCGAGCGCCTGCAGGACGGTTGCAGTGGTGCTGTCTCTCTGAGGTTCTTTCGGTTTTTCAACGACTTACAGGGCGGACTGCGGCTTCCCGAACACACTTATAATATCGTTGGCGTCGCGCACCAGAATGGCCCCTTGGCGAATCAGGTTATTCGATCCGGCATAGCGCGGGTCCATCGGCGAGCCCGGTACGACGAACACCTCCCGGCCCTGTTCGAGGGCGCGTTCGGCGGTGATCAGCGAGCCCGAGCGCTCGGCGGCCTCGATCAGGATCACCCCGGCGCTGAGGCCGCTGACGATGCGATTGCGGCGTGGGAAGGAGCGGGCGATCGGCGGCGTGCCGAACGGGGTTTCCGCCAGCAGCAGGCCGCGGCCGGCGATGGCGCGGTGGAGTTCTTCGTTCTGCGGCGGATAGACCTGGTCGATGCCGCCGGCCAGCACCGCCACCGTGCCGGTCGCCAGGGCGGCGTCGTGGGCTGCGGCGTCGATGCCGCGGGCGAGGCCGGAGACGACGACGAAGCCCGCCTGGCCGAGCCCCGCGGCGAGATCGGCGGCGAAGCGACGGCCGGCCAGCGAGGCCTCGCGCGCGCCGACGATGGCGAGCATCGGCCGCGCCAGCAGGCCGCCATCGCCGATCGCCGACAGGACCGGCGGGGCGTCGGCCAGCGCCGCCAGCGCGGCGGGATAGTCGCCATCGCCCAGCACCAGGAAGCGGCCGCCGATCCGGGCGAGCGCCTGCCCCTCGCGCGTGAGGTCCGCCTCTGCGATCACCGCCAACTCGCGGCAGGCGCGCCGCGCCGAGCCGCAATGCTGCAGGGCTTCGTGGAAGGTGACGGGGCCGATGCGCGGGCTGCGCGCCAGCCGCAGCCGGGCGCGGCGTTCGGCCGGATCCGGTTCGGCAGCAAGAGGACCATCGAACATGGCCGCGACCGTAAAACGGGAAAATACGTCTGTAAAACAACCCTAGATAGAATTCTTCGAACGCCGGCTGATCATCGCTCCGGCCGCGCCCAGCAGGCCGAGCAGCGCCGCCAGCGGCCCGAACCCCTCGAAGCCCACCGTGCCGATCATCAGCGCGCCGAGCGCCGCGGCGCCGACCCAGCCGACGCTGGCCGTGGCGCCGTTCAGCCCGAGCACGGTGCCGCGGACATTTTCCGGCACGCTGGCCAGCGCCGCCATGTAGGACGGCCGGCCGAGCGCGTTGAGCAGGCTGTAGACGACGCCGAGCGCGACCGAGACCCACGGCGCGGGATGCCACAGGAAGAGGGCGAGCGCGGCGCCGCCCGACAAGGCCATGGCTGCGGCGAAGGTGCGCAGGCGATCGCGCAGCCGGTCGGCGAGCTGGCCGCCCAGCACGGTGCCGGCAATGTTGCCCAGGGCGAAGATGGCGAGCGGCAGCGCGACGCCGGCCAGCGACAGGCCATAGATCGTCTGCAGGAAAGTGGCGAAATAGACCGTCGCCAGGCCGTAGCAGATGCGTTCGGCGATGCCGATGCCGAGCAGGGCCATCACCGGCCGCGACAGCGCTGCGCGCATCGACGGCGGCCGTGGGCCGTGCCCGGCGGTTGCCCGCCGCCGGGCGGTCGCCAGCAGGCCGAGCGATCCGGCCAGCGCCAGCGCCGCCATGCAGATGTTCCAGCCGCGCCAGCCGATCATCGAGCCGACATAGGCGGCAAGCGGCACGCCGACGACCAGGGTGAGCGATTGGCCGGTCATCACCCAGCCCAACGCGCGGCCGCGTTGATAGTCCTCGACCCGCGCCGAGACCTCGGCGAAGACCACGCCGGTGAAGGTGCCGGCGCAGCCGCCGGCAAGCGTCGCCCACACCGCGACCCAGAAGAAATCGCCGGCGAAGGCCTGGCCGAACATGGCGAGCGCCAGCGCGACCAGCCCGCCGACCAGCATCGCGCGGCGACCGATGCGGTCCGACAGGGAGCCGGCGACGGCTGACGCGACACCCCACGAGGTCGCGGTGAAGGACACCAGATTGGCGACCAGCGACACGCTGACCTCGAGATCGTGGCTCATCTCGATCAGGAACGGCGCGCGGGTCGTGCCGCTCGAGGTGGCGGCGAAGGAGCCGAGGCACGCAGCGCCGATCAGGGCCCAGGGCATGGCGCGGGAGGCGGTCATCGTCATCGGCCCTGCCCTATATATGGTATGAGAGCGCGATGAAATCGTGGCTTACCGCAGTGCTGATGCTCGCTGCCGTCTCGGCTTCGGCGCAGCAGCGCAGCCGACTACAGGTCTATTCGACCCTGGAAGTCGCCAACATCGCCGACTTCAAGAAGGCGTTCGAGGCGGAGAACCGCGACGTCGAGATCGTCTGGATCCGCGATTCGACCGGCGTCGTCACCGCCCGCATCCTGGCCGAGCAGGGCGCGCAGCGCGGCGACGCGATCTGGGGGCTGGCCGTCACCTCGACCATGCAGCTCAAGGAACGCGGCCTGCTCGAACCCTACGCCCCCAAAGATCTCGCCGCGCTGAAGCCCAGCTTCCGCGATCCGGCCGATCCGCCGTCCTACGTCGGCATGGAGGGTTGGGTCGCTGCGATATGCTTCAACATCGTCGAGGCGCAGAAGCTCGGCTTGCCCAAGCCGCAATCGTGGTTCGACCTGCTCGATGCGAAGTTCAAGGGCAGGATCACGATGCCGCATCCGGCCTCGTCCGGCACCGGCTACTTCCACGTCTCGGCCTGGATCCAGACGTTCGGCGAAGAGAAAGCCTGGGCCTTCATGGACCGGCTGCACGACAACATCGCCTTCTACGTCCATTCCGGCTCGCAGCCCTGCAAGCTGGCGGCGTCGGGTGAGTTCCCGCTCGGCATCTCGGCCGAGATCTCGGCCGCCGACGCGCGCACCAAGGGCGCACCGATCGAGGGGCTGCTGATGAAAGAGGGTGGCGGCTGGGAGATGGACACCGCGGCGATCCTGCGCGGCACCAGGAACCTCGAGCCGGCGCGGCGGCTGATGGATTTCGCCGCGTCGCGCAAGGCCAACGAGCTCTACGCCACCTTCGTGAGCCAGGTCGCGATGCCCGGCATCGCCAGCACCATCCCGGGCTATCCGGCGGGCGTGGCCCAGTCTATGATCAAGAACGATTTCGCCTGGGCCTCGGCCAACCGCGGCCGCATCCTGGCCGAATGGACCCGCCGCTACGAAGGCAAG
>VBAF01000437.1 GCA_005884705.1 Alphaproteobacteria bacterium | reverse complement strand
GCACCACCGTCTACCTGCGCTACGACGGCGATCTCGCCGGCGGCAACACCAACCACATCCTCAACGCCGGCGTGCGATTCGTTTGGTAATGCGCGAGCTCCGCTCGCGCAGGCGGTGCCGTTGGCGTAGGCGCGCCCCGCGCGCCGGTCGGCGCGCAGCGCCGAACGCTAGGCACCGCGGTGTGGGGGCTTGGTGGCGGACTTGAGTTCTCAAGTCCGTGCGCAAGCGGCACGGCGCGGGCCCTACGCTTCGCCGCTACGCGGCGACCGGCGCCACGGAGGGCGCCTAGCGCAACGGGCCCGCCGGCGCGAGCTGCGCTCGCGCCTGATACAATCGCCGTTATCTGTATTTTGCTCCAGTTCAGCGGATGGTGTTGCAGAGCGTACACAGGCGGTGCAACATTTCGCATGGGCACGCTGGCCGGAAAGCGCATCCTGATCGTCGAGGACGAATTCCTCATCGCCGAGGATTTGCGGCGCATCATCGAAGGGGCCGGTGCGACGCCGATCGGGCCGACCCTCACCGAGCGTGCCGCCCGCATCCTGGCCGGCAAGGAAAAGATCGATGCGGCGCTGCTCGACGTTCACTTGTCGGATAAGACGTCGGAAGACGTCGCCCTGGCGCTCAAGCGGCGGAACGTGCCCTTCCTCATCATCAGCGGCCAGCCGCGCGAACTGATCCCGCCGGCGATGCGCGGCGGTCACTTCCTGCAAAAGCCGGTGGTGCGCGACATGCTGCTGGCGGCGCTCGAGATGATGTCCGGCGCCCCGCGCTAGGTTAGGCGCCGGCGAGCGCCTTGCTCATATAGACGGTGACGCCGAGCGCGCTTTCCTCCTCGCGGTCGACGCGATAGCCGAGCCGGCGGTAGAGCGCGACGTTCTCTTCGAACCGCGCGTTGGTGTAGAGCCGCAGCTCGGCCCGTGCCTGCTGTTCGGCCAGCCGCTCGGCGTGCGCCATCAGCCGGCGGCCGAGGCCGCGGCCCTGGAAGGACGGCGCGACCGCGACGTTCTCGATCAGCAGGTGATCGGGCTGCTCGACGGTCTCGATCAGGCCGGCCAGCGCGCCCTCGAGCAGGGCGAGGTCGATGCGATGCTCGCGCACCGCCCGGTCATAGTCCGCCTGCATCGGCTTGGGCTCGCGGCCGATCAGCGGCACCCACTTGGCGTAGGCGGCCCGCGTCAGGGTGCGCACGGCGGCGGCATCCGCCGCGCCGGCGCGCCGCAATTCCAGGGAGTCCACGGTCAGGCGACCGTGAGACCCGTGGCCTCGTCGACGCCGGTCTTGAGGTTGATGGTCTGGACGGCCGCGCCCGACGCGCCCTTGCCGAGATTGTCGAGCGAAGCGACGGCGAGGATCTGTTGCTCGGCCGGGTTGGCGTAGACCGCGAGCTCCATCGAGTTGGTGTCGATCAGCCGGTCGGCGCGCAGGAAGCGGTCGCGCTCCAGCCAGCTCTTGTCGGCGAACGGCCGCACCGTGACGAACCTCTCGCCGGCATAGCGCTCGCCCAGCACCTGCTGCACGTCTTTGGCGTCGATCTTCCTCGTCGTGATGTCGCGCGTGATCGGCACGATCACCAGCATGCCCTGGGCATAGTGGCCGACCGACGGCACAAACAGCGGCGCGTGGCTGAGGCCGGAGTACTTCTTCATCTCCGGCACGTGCTTGTGGGTGAGCTCCATGCCGTAGAGGCCGAACGGCTCGACGTCGGGCTGCTCGTGGACGGCGATCAGCTCCTTGCCGCCGCCGGTGTAGCCCGAGACGCCGAACACCGCGGGCGTCGAATCGGCCCGTACCAGGCCGGCATCGACCAACGGCCGCAGCAGGGCGATCGCGCCGGTCGGGTAGCAGCCCGGATTGGCGATGCGCTTGCTCGCGAGCAGCGCCTGGCGGTGCTGCTTGCTGAGCTCGGGGAAGCCATAGGTCCAGCCGTCGGCCACGCGATGGGCGGTGCTGGCGTCGATCACCACGGTGTCGGCGTCACCGAGTGCAGCGACCAGCTCCTTGGCAGCGGCATCAGGCAGGCAGAGCACGGCGATGTCGGCGGCGCGGGCGATCTCGGCCCGCTTGGCGAGGTCCTTGCGCTCGGCCATCGGCAGCTCGAGCAGCTCAATGTCGGGGCGGTCCTTCAGCCGGTCGTGGATCTGCAAGCCAGTGGTGCCGTGCTGGCCGTCGATGAAGATTTTGGTCTTGTTGCTGGTCATGGTCTTCTCACTCGCAAGGTCAGGGCCTCAAGGGGGCCGGCCGGAGAAGAAAGAAGGGATTGTGGGAAGCCGCTCGATCTCTCCAGCGGCTTCACGAACGACGCGCTTTTTACGCGCGTGCGTCTTCACGCCGCTTGTCGAAGCGGCGGCGTCGCGACCGGAAGGGGGCGAACGTCTTCATGGCGGCGGATATTTCATTCGCCGGGCGGGTTGTCAAGGGCGGCGGTCAAGCCTGGAGTAGCTAGCGACCTCTTGAGCCATCGGGAAACACGCCCTCAGACCTTCGTGCAGGCGCCTTCGTCGTGGAAGGGGACGTCCGGCTTGCTGATCATCGGGCCCGTGATGACCATCGTGTTGTCGGTGTTCCAAACGAAGTTGGTGTTCCGGTCGCCATGCGGATTGGTGGCGGTAAAGGTCAACGGGTCGTTGCTCAGTATGGCCGCCGGCGCATTGGCGTAGCTGGTTATGATGATCGACCGGTTCGAGCCGACCACGAACTGAAGCTTGTAGGTCCGGCTCTTGGTCTTCATGCCGCACTCCCAGATGCCGGCGACGGGAAGGCTGCCTGCCGAGCGCGCTTGTGGGGGCCGCACGACGGCCGCCGGAGTAGTACTGACCGACGGCTTGTTGCCGGTTGCCGGTTTACTGCTGGTCGTTGGTATGTCGTCGGTCGCCGGCTTGTCGTCGGTTGCCATGATCGCTGCCGCGGCACCCATTCACGTCGGTCATCGTGTGACGCGCCACGACGTTGTGCTCGTTGAAGATGATGACCAGTTGCTTCTTGTGGACATCGTAGGCGCGCGCGAAGGCGCCAACGATGGGAATGAAGTTCTGGCCCTGTGCCGTGGCCCGCGCCCAGCGATAGGTGAAAATCTCATTCTTCTCGTTGAGAAACGAGGACTGGGCAGGCGACCCATAGATGCGCAAGACCTCGTCGCGCGTCGTCTTGCCGTCGATGACGAACTGGTTGACCGTCGCAGCGTCCTGCTGCTTGAGCACTTCGTTGCCACCGCTGGCACAACCCGCCAGCACGAGCGCCAGAAAGATTGCCGACATGCGACTTGGCATTCTACTCCCCCTGCTAACGATAGCGTGCTGTGGCCTGCAAGGACAAGACAGGCTGTCGCTGCGCCTGTCCGGGCGCGATACACTCGCAGCGAATCACGTGAGGCCAGCATGACCCAACCCGCCCATCCCGAAGGCCTGTCGATGCTCGAGAAGCGCACGATCGAGGCCGAGATCTTGAAAGAGGTCTACGAGACTCTGAAGGCGAGCCATGGCGAGGAGGTCGCGAAGAAGACGATTGCAGAGTCGGTGCGACGCTCGGCGATCGAGCAGGCCAGGGCGTTCGCCGCGGCAGCGCCGGGCGGCCCCTCGCTCAAGGCCTTCCAGGACGTCATGCCGCTATGGACCAAGGGCGGCGCGCTCGAGATCGAGATCAAGGAGCAGACCGACAGCCGCTTCGCCTTCAACGTCACGCGCTGCCGCTACGCCGAGACCTACAAGGCGATGGGGCTGGGCGAGATCGGCCACCTGCTGTCGTGCAACCGTGACGGCGCGTTCTGCGAGGGCTACGACCCCAAGCTCAAGCTCGCGCGCAGCCAGACCATCATGCAGGGCGCCAGCCACTGCGACTTCAAGTACACGTACCAGAAATAAGTGCGGCGACGACGAAGAGTCAGTTCAGGAACTCCGCCACCACGATGTGGTTGTCCTTGGCGGGCCAGGTGCGGGCGGCGATGGTCTCGTTGTTGAACACCGCGACCACCGTGCGCGGGCCGAGCTCGAAGCCAAGCCGGCCGCTGGCGACCGCCGGCACGCCCTCGGTGATGCCGGGCGGCAGCTTGCCGTCGAGCGAGAACTTGTCGCGGCCGATGCCGAAATAGCCGCGCGGCCGGGTCATGACCAGCACCGCGGCGGCGCCCTCGTCGGCCTTGGCGAACGGCTCGGGGCGCAGATGCACCACGTCGCTCGAGCGCAGGAAGGGCGAGCGATAGGTGTGGGTGACCGGTTGCCCGGCCATGCGCAGCACGAACTCGTAGCAGCCGTCCGAGGTGGCGATGAACGGCCCCCACTGGCCGTCGGCGCCGGTGGTCTTGCGATGGACCGGCTGGCTCGCGCGCCGCTCGCCGGTCCTGGGATCGACCTCGTGGATCTCGACCTCGGCCTCGGCGACGGGGAGATTGGTGTAGAGCCCCTCGGCCATGCCGGTGACGCGGCCGTTCAGCGTCGGCTTGGGCTCCTGGGCGATGAACAGCGTGCCGGCCGGCTTGCCGGCGACCAACTGGTACTGCGCCGCGAAGGCGAGCTTGTGGAACGCCGTCTCGCGATGATCGACACCGTCGAGGATCAGGTTGCGTGCGCCGCGCAGCTCGGAAGTATCGTAGCTCACCCCGGTCGGCTTGCCGGGCTGGCCGATGAAGCGGCCGTCGGGCTGGGCGTATTTGTCGTTCTTGTCGGAACGGATCGCCATCAGCTCGACGCCGGCGATGAGATCGTCCGGTCCGCCATTGAGGCCCTTGAGGAACGGCGCGGCGCCGTTGAACTCGCTGCCGACCAGCAAGGTGTCGGAGATCTGGACGTGCCGCACAGCACGGCATGGCTCACCGAGTCGGCGCCGCCGCCGTTCTTGAGATAGTTGCGCACCGTGTTGCCGCCGCGCGAGGAGGCGATCAGCGCAACCTTGCGGCGGCGCGTCTCCTTCCTCACCTGCGCCACGTAGGCCGCCAGTTCCTTCATCGCCTCGCTGGTCGAGGAGCGGAAGGGCTGGATCCGCGAATCGTCGCTCAGTGCCGACGGGTAGCTGAAGTCGATCGCCGAGAGATGGCTGCGCTTGTAGCCGTTGGCCTCGAAGCGCCAGATGTTGTTGATCCACAGCGCGCCCGAATCGCCGTTGCCGTGCACGAACACCACCGGCGGCATCGGCTCGCCCGCCGGCGCCTGGCGGCGCGGCGCCGGCTGTGGCTGGCCGAGCGCGAAAGCCGGCCATAACGCCGCCGCTCCCGCAACCAGGCTGCGCCTGCCTATTCTCCCCCTGTCTTTCATCGCCTCATGTTGGCAAAGGAAGCCGGCGAACGCTACGCTCACGCCATGACGAATTGTTGTTACCTCGCGAGCCCGGTCGGCCGGCTCGCGCTGGAGGCCGACGGCGAGGTCCTGACCGGCCTGCGCTGGGCGGAGGCCGGCGAACGGGCGCGCAACGACAAGCCGTCGCCGGTGCTGAAGGAGGCAAGGCGCCAGCTCGAGCGCTACTTCGCCGGCAGGCTCCAGGCGTTCGACCTGCCGCTCGCCGCCCGCGGCACCGACTTCCAGAAGAGCGTCTGGAAGATGATGCGCGAGATCCCCTATGGCGAGACCGCCACCTATGGCGGGATGGCGATGGCGCTGGGCTCGGGCGCGCGCGCCGTCGGCACGGCCTGCGGCCGCAATCCCCTGCCGATCATCGTGCCCTGCCATCGCGTGCTGGGCAGCGGCGGCACCGAGGGCGGCTTCTCCGGCGGCCAGGGCCTGCCGACCAAGCGCAAGCTGCTGGCGCTCGAGGGCGTGG
>VBAF01000436.1 GCA_005884705.1 Alphaproteobacteria bacterium | reverse complement strand
CGTCCAGCCCAAAGCGGTCGCGGGTGCCGCGGTCGTGATCGAGGATGGACGGATTCGCGAGATCCGCACAGACGGCAGCACGCCCGAGCCCGGTGGCGGCCCCGCGATCGACCTGCGGGGTGCCTACCTGATGCCCGGACTGTGGGACGTGCACATACATCCGGACTATTATCTTCCAGCCGAGATGCCGCTCGCCGACCAGGTCGCGCTGTTCGGCCATCGACTGATCGCGGCGCTGACCGAGTCCGGCATCACCGGGCTCCGATGCGCCGGCGCGCACCACTACATGGATGTCGCCTGGAAGCGGGCCTTCGACTTGGGCCAGTATGTCGGGCCGCGCCTGTTCGCCAGCGGCCACTTCCTGACGACGACCGGCGGCCACTTCCTGACGTCCGGACACGCGCTCGAGTGCGACGGGCCTTACGGCTTCGTCAAGGCGATCCGCGAGCAGATCAAGAATGGCGTCGACCACATCAAGCTGAACCTGTCGGGCGGCATCCTGGGACCGGCCTGGGATCTCCACCGACACTCGTTCCTGCTCCAGGACGAATTGAAGGCGGCCTTCGAGATCTGCCACTTGCGCGAGTTCAAGGTGATGGCCCATGCGACCAACCCCGAGGCGGTCAAGAATGCCATCCAGCTGGGGGCCCACAGCGTGGAGCACGGTTACATTCTCGATGACGAGTGCATCGAGCTGTTCCTGAAACATGACACCTGGTACGTCCCCACGCTCGCGATCAGCCACCTCACGCCCGACCAAGCCAACAACGATTGGGAGCAACGCTGGGTCAGGCAGCGCAACATGGCACATGCATTGTGCTGTCGCGCGGACGCGGCCTCGGACGTCCATCGGGACGGCTTCGCCAAGGCGCTCAAGGCCGGTGTCAAGATGGCGTTGGGTTCGGACATCCGGCCGCTCAAGGATGCCGCCCTGCTCGAGCTGGGATTGTGGGTCCGCGACGGCGCGACACCGTGGCAGGCGCTTCTCGCAGCGACCCGCGACGGCGCGGCGATCTGCGGCGTGGGACACGAGCTTGGCACGATCGAGGTCGGCAAGCTGGCCGATCTGATCGTGGTCGGCGGCAATCCGCTGGAGGACATCCAGAACGTGCGCCAGCTCAAGTTGGTGCTGAAGGAAGGCGTGGTCGTTTCAGACAAGCGGGAGTGACCCCGCCGATGACGACTTCCAACCGTGCGGCGAAAGTAGCGATCCACATTGAAGCTGGAGACGACGTTTCCGGCCTCTGGTTACGGCCGGCGAGGGCGCGAGCGTGCCTCGTGCTTGCCCATGGTGCCGATGCCGGCATGGACCACAAGTCGATGGCCGCGCTCGCCGACGGGCTGGCAGACCGGGATGTCGCCTCGCTGCGTTATCAGTTCCCCTTCATGGAACGCGGATCGAGACGCCCCGATTCCCCGGCGGTTGCCCATGCAGCCGTCCGCGCCGCTTGCGCCAAGGCGGCGACGCTCGCCGGTGATCTTCCGCTCTACGCGGGCGGCAAGTCGTTTGGTGGACGCATGACCTCACAGGCGCAGGCCGCCGTGCCACTGCCCGGTGTACGCGGCCTTGTGTTCTGCGCCTTTCCCCTTCATCCGGCAGGCAAGCCCTCGGCGGGCCGTGCGGACCACCTCGCCGACGTCACCATTCCCATGCTGTTCCTACAGGGAACACGGGATGCCCTTGCTGAATTGCAGCTCCTGGAGCAGGTCACCAATGCGCTGGCCACTCGGGCGAAACTCATCGTGGCGCCCGACGCGGACCATGCCTTTCACGTGCCGGTGAAGAGTGGGCGCAACGACAAGGATGTCCTGGCGGCGCTACTGGATAGCGCGTCGAATTGGATGCTCGCCGATTGGCTCTATCGATGAGGCGCAACAGAATTCCGTGCTCTACGGCTGCGCCGCATGAAGGAGTAGAGTCGTTAGGGCCGGGAAGAAGACGAGCTGTCCTCTGGCGGGCAAGTTAGCGTCATTGAAGCAGCCCGGTCCTAGACTGCCGGACGACTGCGGATGTCGTCGCTCACCTTTCGCTTGAGAAACTTCCCATGCTTGAGGTCGCCGGCAAAGGCGCCGTTCTCGACGACGACGGCACCGCCCTTAAAGGTGACCGTGGGCCAGGCCGTCACGACATGGCCCTCCCATGGTGTGTAGTCGGTCTCGTGCAGGTCGCCAGCCCTGATGGTTTTCTCGAGCCCGGTCTGCATCAGCACGATGTCGGCGTCGGAGTTGACCGACAGCGCGCCTTTCTTTGGATAGAGGCCCATGATCTTCGCCGCATTGGTCGAGATCATGTCGACGAAATGCGCCTCCGAGTAACCGCGCTTGGTCACCATCTGCGTGTACATGAGGCCGACCCGCGGTTCGACGCCGGAGTTGCCGCCGGTCGTGTCATCGATCCGGCTACCCTGCAGCTTAACCCGGAGTGGGCAGCATAGCTCGTCGGTGGCGATCGTCTGGATTGCGCCGCGGTTGGTGGCTTCCCACAGGCGCTTCT
>VBAF01000435.1 GCA_005884705.1 Alphaproteobacteria bacterium | reverse complement strand
TCACGCCCCAGAAGCTGCCGGCGCCGCCGATGATCACGATGATCAGGAAGGTCTGCATGTAATAGAAGTCGAGGAACCCCGGATCGATGACGCGCAGGTGGAAGGCGAAGACGCCGCCCGCCGCGCCGGTGACGGCGGCGGCGATCGCGAACGAGGCGAGCTTGTAGGGCATCGGCGCGATGCCCTGGGCGCGCACCAGCGGCTCGTTCTGCTTGATGGCGATCAGCGTGCGGCCGATGCGCGAGCTGCACAGCGCATACAGCAGGCCGATCATCGCCACCGAGAAGGCCCAGGCGATCCAGTAGAAGCTCGCGGTGGTTTCGAAGGCGACGCCGAAGGCGTGCGGCCGGGGAATGTTGGGAATGCCGAGGGGGCCGCGCGTCAAGCTCACCCAGTCACGCGCGATCAGCGCCACCAGCAGCGCGAAGGTGAGCGTCGAGATCACGAAAGCGTGGCGGTTGGTGCGCAGGATCGGATAGCCGATCAGCAGCGCCAGGGCCGCGTTCAGCAGCGCGGCGTAGAGCACGCCCATCCAGAAACTGTCGCCGAAGGTCATGACGGTGAGCGTCGTCGTGTAGCCGCCGATGCCCCAGAAGCCGAGCTGGGCGAACGACAGCAGCCCGGTGAAGCCGTAGACCAGGTTGAGCGCTGCCGCGGCGACGGTGAAGATCAGCGCCGAGATGCCGACGCCGACGATGTAGTTGGACGAGGTGATGAGCGGCAGCGCGGCGAAAGCCAGCGCGCCCGCCAAGGCGACGGCGAGCTTCATCCGACCCTCATCCCGCCGCGCTTGAACAGGCCGTCGGGCCGCAGGAACAGCACGGCGATCATGATCACGAACACCGCCGCCTCCTGCCAGGCGATCTCGAAGAAGCCGCCGATCCAGCTCTCGACCAGGCCGAGCCCGATCGCCGCCGCGACGGCGCCGGGAATGTTGCCCAGCCCGCCGATGATCACCAGGGCAAAGGCCTTGAAGATCATGAATTGGCCCATGTAGGGCGTGACGAGCTGGATCGGCGAGATCGCGGCGCCTGCAAGTCCACAAAGCCCGGCGGCCAGGATCACCGCGTTGCGCGCCACGACGCGCGGGCGGATGCCGACCATCAGCGCAGCGTCGCGGTTCTGCGCGATCGCCCGCATGGCGCGGCCGAACTGGGTGAAGCGCAGCACGAGGTACAGGCCGGCGAAGGCCACGAGGGCGGCGCCGGCGCCGATCACCCGCGTCCAGGTGATGCGGATCGAGCCGATCTCGACGCCGTCGAAGCCGTATTGCGAATCGACCATGCGCGGGGTGGCGGTGAAGACGTACTGCATGACGTGGATGATGATGATCGACAGGCCGAGCGTGATCAGGATGCTGCGCTCGAATTCGTCGGGCTTGAGCCGGACCAGCAGGAGCTCGTAGATCACGAAGCCAACCAGCATGGTGGCGAGGATCGCCGTCACCATGGCCGGCCAGTAGAGCAGGCCCATCACCGGCAGCGCAAAGCACATGGCGAAGGCGCCCAGCATCAGGAGCTCGCCGTGGGCGAAGTTGATGATCTCCATGACGCCGAAGATCAGCGACAGGCCGACCGCGATCAGCGCATAGAGCAGGCCGAGCGCGATGCCGTTCAGCGTGAGCTGCAGCAGGTAGATCGCATCGATGGTCATGACGCGCGACGCATTGCAATTACCGGACCAGCCCCGAACCCCATTATGCGTTGACAGATAAACAAGCTTCTTGCGAACGTTCAAGTCATCGAAACAGTGTACCGATAATAGAAACGCACAGGAGGCTGTGATGGGGATCAGGTCTTGGATGGCGGCCGCTCTGGCCGCGGGGCTGATGGCAGCGGCGCCGGCGATGGCGCAGCCGATCGTGATCGGCGTGTCGACGGCGCAGACCGGGCCGGCGGCGGTGGCTGCGGAATGGGAACTGTGGGGCGTCAATCTCGCGATCGAGGAGATCAACGCGGCGGGCGGCGTGCTCGGCCGCAAGCTCGAGATCCTCGTCATGGACAACAAGTGCAATCCGTCGGAGGCGGTCAACGTCGCCAACAAGCTGGTCGAGGCCAAGGTCGTGGCGATCGAGGGCTCGCACTGCAGCTCGGCGCATCTCGCCAGCATGAAGATCATCCAGGACGCCAAGATCCCGATGATCACCGGCATCGCGTCGAACCCGCAGATCACCACGCTGTCGGGCAAGGGCGGCAACGACTACGCCTTCCGCATCTCGGCGTCGGACGCCGGCATGATGCAGGCGCTGGGCATCTACCTCGCGGCCAAGAAGCCGTTCAAGACGGTGGCGATCGTGGCCGAGGATTCCGACTTCGGCCGCGGCGGCGCCGACGCCTTCAAGGCGGCGGTGGTGCCGAAGGCCGGCCTCGAGGTCGTCTCGACCGACATCCATCCGCAGAACGCGCCGGATTTCACCAGCATCCTCACGCGCCTGCAGCAGCGCCGGCCGGACGCCATCGCCACCTTCCAGCTCGGCGGCGATTCGCTCAACTTCCTGCGCCAGGCAATGCAGGTCGGCGTGCGCATCCCGTTCACCGGCCGCATCGAGCTCGGCGGCCGCAACACGCCGATCATCGAGGCGGGCGGCCTCGAGAAGTCGG
>VBAF01000402.1 GCA_005884705.1 Alphaproteobacteria bacterium | reverse complement strand
TTGCGCAAGGCGCTGGAACTCGACCGAGACGACCCGCGGGTGCTCACTATCGCAGGCTTCGGGCTGGGCTACCTCGCCGGTGCAAAGGAGGAAGCCTTGGCGCTTCTCGAACGGGCGACAGATCTGGACCCAAATTACTTTATGGCGTGGCTCCAACGCGGGCAGGCTTGCCTGCGGCTTGGCCTTCCAGCTGTCCCGCACCTGGAGCGCGCGCTTCGCCTTAACCCGCGCGATCTGCGCGCTCCGTTCGCGCAGAACAGCCTTGCGCACGCTCACCTCTTCGCCGGCCACTACGCAAAGGCTGTGGAACTCGCGGAAGACGCTTTGAAACGACTACCGGGGTATCCGCCGTCGATACTGACGCTGGCGGCTGCGCGCGCGCATGCTGGACAGCTGGATGCCGCCCGGCAGGCCGTGGCCCTTTTGCTCGAGGTTCGTGCAGGCGCACGCGTCTCCACAATGGTCGATCAGTTGATGTTTCCCAAACACCTGCGCCTGTTCATCGAGGGTCTGCGCATGGCTGGGCTACCGGAATAGCTAGATTCACAGCACCGTCTTGGCCAACCACGCCACCTGATCCTCGAACCCGGCCATCGAATCGGCCGGGATCATCAGCGCGCAGGCGTGGTCGACGCCGATCTGCGCAGGCCGAACCGAAGCGGGCGCGAATCGCGGGACGTCGCCGGGTCGGCTTTCCCGGCGCGTTGCCTATGCGGCGACGCGCTCGAAATGCCCCGGGGGTGCAAAAAGGAAGGGAAGGCGCACCCTGACGGTCGTTCCCTTTCCTTCCTTCAGCGAGGACGGCACGAGTGTGCCGCCGAGCTGACGAACGAAGATCGCCACGTAGTCGGACCCACGTTTCTCGGCGAGCTTCGCCGAATCCTTTTCTTTCATCCCGATCCCGTCATCGGCGACAGCGAGCTCGATCTGGTCGCCCGCCCGCTCCACGCTCAGGACGATCCGTCCGGTGCCCCCCGGAAAGGCATGCTTGATGGCGTTCGTCGTCAATTCGTTGACGAGGAGGCCGAACGGCACGGCGAGATCGGGATCGATGTCCAATGCCTCGGCCCTGACCTCGATCTTGATGTCCGAAGTGTTTCCGAGCAGGCCCGCCGACATGGTCTTGGCGATTTCCCGGAGATAGGCGTAATGGGATATCAGGTCGTAGAGCTGGGCAATGGCTCCGATGCGGGTCTGCATGGATTTGTAGCCTTGCACGCAGGGAGCCGCCGTCCATTTGGTTTCGTACGCGATCAAGCCGACGATCACTTGCAGATTGTTCTTGATGCGATGCGATATTTCATTCGCCAAGGTCATCGCATCCCGTTCGCGCTGCTTGCGGTCGGTTATGTCCTCGAAGACGAGCAGCATGCGATGGGCATGGTTCCCCGGCTGGGAGATCTTTCGAGCGTTCAAGTTGAAGACGCGCCGGCCCAGGCCGGGAAAATCGTCCTCGATTTCAAAGCTCTCGATCGGCTTGTTTTCGGGAAGGACCTTCTCCATCAAATGGCGCAACGCGGGCACGTCCCACTGATGCTGGCCCAGTTCCGAGAGGCGCCGCCCCCGCGTCGCCGCTTCGGTAATCCCGAACATCGTCAGAAAGGCCCTGCTGGCCGTAACGATCGTCATGTTGTCTTCGAGCACGACCAGGGGATCGCGAATCGTGTCGACGATGCTTTGCGTCAGCTGCCAGTTGCGCTTGCTGTCGGCTCGGGCCGCGCGCTCCTCGCTGACATCCTCGATGGCGAGCAATATCGAACCGTCGAGATTGGTCGGACTGAAGATCTTCCGGGCGTTGACCAGCATCGTGCGCCGGCCAATGGTCGGGAAATTATGCTCGACCTCGAAGCCTTCTACCGAGGCACGATGCGGGATCACGCTCTCGAGCAAGGTCCGAAGCGCGGGGATATCCCACTGGCGATTTCCCAGATCGTAGATGTGACATCCCTCGGTCTCTTCCGGGCTCGTGCGGAACGTCTGGTAGAATGCCCGATTGGCCGAGACGATATTGAGACGACGATCGAGAATGATGAGCGCGCTCGGAATGGTCTCGACGATTTCTCCGGCGGCAATTTCGGCCAGCGGCTTTCCGCGTTTCTCGGACGCGCTATCGGTCATCGGCCTATCTCCTCGAGCGTCCGCGTTCGACATCAGGCCGCGAGCATGCCGCGAACGGAGCTCTGCAACTGGTCGGGCGTGTACGGCTTGGGCAGAAAGTGTCGACCGTCGACGAACAGGGATTTCATCTGGTCGGTGGGAGAATTGCCGGTCGTGTAGAGAACGCGCAATTCCGGCCGAAGCTCGACGGCATGTCGCGCAAGGTCGCATCCGCCCAGGACCGCTTTCTTGAGGTAGATGTCGGTAAAAAGCGCGTCGATGTGCTGAGGCGATTTCACGAGCAAAAGCGCCTCGTCGACGTCGCTGGCGGAGAGCGTGTCGTGGCCCCAGTCTTGAATCATCATCTCTGCCATGTTGCGGGTGAATATGTCGTCTTCCACGATCAGGATGACGGCCATGGGTAATTCCTTCCGAGCGCTTCCAGGCGCTTCGACCAGGGGGGCTGGCCGGCCGGTTTCTCTTCACCGGACGTTTTGTGTGAGGGTTGGACTCGAGGTCCGGCCTTCGGGACGTTCAAGTGCTCACGTCTGATCGACCACGGCAACGTGGGAACGGCATTTCGCCGGATCCGGATCGATATATTCCAACCGAGGGAACCTTCGGCGACAGCCACCGTAAAGGTCGGCCAGCGGGGCTACCGGTCGTGCGGGTGGCTGTCAGAGCCTCAAAGCACCGTCTTGGCGAACCATTCCACCTGATCCTCGAACTCGGCCATCGAATCGGCCGGGATCATCAGCGCGCAGGCGTGGTCGACGCCGATGGCCTGGAGACCCGCGACCTTCTCCTTGATCAGGTCGGGCGAGCCGACGAGGTTGGCGACGACCTGCTTGGAGAGGTCGCGGCCGGTATAGGCGAGCGACGTCCGGTGCGCGACCAGGCCCGACTCCATGTAGCGTTTCTCGGCCGCTTCCGGCGTCCTGGCGATGGTGAGCGAGAATTGCGGCGCGATCTCGATCTCCTTGGGATCGCGGCCGAGCTCCGCGGCGCGGTCCTTCAGGAGCTTGATCCACTCGGCAAGCTCGGGCCACGGCCGCCAACCGGGCAGCCAGCCGGTCGCGAGCCGCGCGGTCCGCTCGATGGTCGCCTTGTTGTGCCCGCCGAGCCACAGCGCGAACGGATCGCGCCGGGGCTTGGGGTACATCTCGATGTCCTTGACCGCGTAGTACTTGCCGGCGTGCGTCACCCGCCGCTCGGTGAACAGCCGGCGCATCAGCTCGAGCCCCTCGTCCATCATCTCGCCGCGCTGCGCCTTCGGCGCGAGCCGCGGCGCCCAAGCGGCGAACTCCTCGCGGTAGGCGCCGATGCCAAGTGCCAGGATCAGCCTTCCGTTGGAGAGCTGATCGATGGTGGCGGCGGTCTTGGCCAGCCAGAACGGGTCGCGCATCGGCTGCACGGCGAGCGCGGTGCCAACCTCGAGCGTGGTCGTCGCGGCCGCGCAGAACGACAGCACGGTCAGCAGCTCGTAGAAGTTGGGCGGCGTGTCGGGATAGAGCTCGCGCACATAATGCTGGCTCTGGATGTGGTCGTTGCCCCACACCGAGTGATAGCCGAGCTTTTCGCACAGCCTTGCCATGCGCACGAAGTCGGACGGATCGACGAAGGGGATGGGATACATCACCCCCTCGAAGCCGGTCGGCAGGCTGATGCTGAACTTCATCGGTTGATCGCCTTCAGGGTGCTGGCAATGGCCGACGCATCGTCGAGGCCGCCCAGCACCACCTCGTCGAGGCCGATCGCGCGATACTCGTCGATCCTGGCCCGCACCTCCTGCGGCGTGCCACAGGCGGCGTGGCGGCGCACGACATCGTCGCTCACCAGCCGGTCGACCTCGGCCCAGTTCTCGGCGGCATAGGCCGCTGCGAGCGCCTGCTGGTCGAGGCTCGCGCCGCCGAGACGGATGTTCTCGGCGTGGTGGGCGCCGCGCAGCACGAAGCCGATCGGCCGGCGGATCGCGTCGGGGGGCCCGAGCCGGGTGGAGACGATGCAGGACTTGCGGCCGGCCCCTGCCTGCTCGAGGCAGGCCTTGACGAAGGGCGGCGAGGTCGCGGCCGAGATCAGCACGCCGTCGGTCTGCCGGCCGGCGAGCTTCAGCATGTTGGGCCGCGAGGCGGCGATCACGAGCGGGATGTTGCGGCCGCCATTGCCGTCAACCTTGAACATCCGGCCGTCGACGTCGGCCATCTCGCCGGCGAACAGCTGACGGCAGATCTTCACCGCCTCGCCGATCGCGACCAGGGGGTGGGCTGAGTCGATGCCGGCGGCCTTGAGGTCGGCCGGCGCGCCGGCGCCGAGGCAGAGGATCACCCGGCCGGGATGGATCTCGTCGAGGCTCGCCGCCGCCATGGCGATGTAGACCGGATGGGTCGAATAGGGGCTCATCGCCATCAGGGCGACCTTGATCCGCTTCGTCGCCGCGAGGGCCAGCGCCGCAGTCGTCACCGGATCGCGCAGGAAGAGATGGCAGGCGATCCACAGCGTCGACGCGCCGCCGGCTTCCGCCACCTGCGCCTGGGCCGCGATGTCCTTGAGCGGCGCGCGGCCGTCGATCGCGAGGCCGAGCTCAGCCATGGAAGCCGTAGCTGTTCTTGAGCGCCGCCATCAGCTCTCTGAGGCCACCGCTCACCAGCGGCGGCTCGGGCGGGGCCTGCTCGATCGGTCCCGGGTCCTTGAGGCCGGCGGCGGTCAGCAGCGCCACGCAGCGCTCGTCGGGCTTGATCGTGCCGTCGCCGCGCAACCGCTCGATGGCGGCGAACGGCGCGGCCGACGAAGCTTCCGGCCAGAGGCCCTCCTTGGCCGCCAGCGTCAGCACCCAGCGCCGCAGGTCGTCGTCGCCGATCGTCACCGCGGCGCCGTTCGATTTGCGCAGCACGTCGAGCGCCTGCACGGTGCCCTGCAGCGCGCCGATCGAGGTCGCGATCGACGGCGTGTTGCGCGGCGACTCGGGCGGCAGCGCGTCGCCACCCTCGATCGCCGCGACCAGCGAGCCCGAAACCTCGGCGGCGACGAAGCGCGGCACGCGGTCGATCCAGCCCAATGCCTTCAGCTCCTCGAAGCCCTTCCACATGCCGTACAGCGCATCGCCGTAGCACACCGGCAGCACGCACCAGTCGGGTGGCTGCCAGTCGAACGCCTCGGCGATCTCGTAGGCGATCGTCTTGTAGCCTTCCATGCCGTACGGGTTGGAGCCGACCACCGGGCCGAAGAACGGCGAGGTCGGGTACCAGCCGAACTCGCGCACGCCGAGCGTCTGCAGCCGCCAGCGATCGGCCTTGTCGGCGACCTTCACCACCATCGCGCCATAGGCTCGCATCTGCAGCACCAGCGGCCCGGCGGAGCCGACGAACGTGAAGACCACGCAGGGGATGCCGGCCTTGGCGGCATAGGCCGCCGCCGCCGCACCGGCGTTGCCGGAAGAACTCGAGGCGATCACCTTGGCGCCGAAGCGGCGGGCCGTGGTGAGCGCCCCCGACGCCAGCCGGTCCTTGAACGACCAGGTGGGATTGCGCGATTCGTCCTTGATCCAGACGTCGCCCAGCCCGAGGGAGGGCGCCGGCAGGAGCGGCGTATTGCCCTCGCCCAGGGTCACCGCGTCGGCCGCGCGAGCATGAAGGAAGTCCTGCCAGCGCCACATCGAGCCGCGGTCGAGGCGTACCGCGCCGCGGTCCGTATCGGCGCCGGGAACGGCATCGTAAGCGACGGTGAGATTGGCCGGCGCGCCCCCGGCCCGGCAGGCCGGGCAGTCCTGGGCATAGTGGTCGATCGGATAACGGGCCCTGCAACGAACGCAGGCAAGCGCGGACGGAACGGGCATGACGCGGCGCACGTTGGCGGGCCGGCTTGCGGGCGTCAACCGGCGGGTGCCTCCGCCCTGCGCGCGCCCTAAGATACCGGCGTGCAGAAGCGGAACACCCTTGGTCCCCGCGCCACCATGTCGGCGCTCGGCTTCATCTCGGGCTTCGTCGATACGCTGGGCTTCATCGCGCTGTTCGGCCTGTTCGCCGCCCACATCACCGGCAACGTCGTGCTGATCGCCGCCTCGATCGTCGACCATCGCTACGGCATCGCGCTCAAGCTGATGGCCATTCCGACCTTCATCGTCGCGGCGATCGTGACGCGTTTCTTCATCATCCGCCGCGAGCGCCAGCTGCTCGACGCGACGACGCCCGTGCTGCTGGCCGAGGCCGCCTTGCTGGCCGGCTTCATGGCGATGGCGCTGGCATCGGCGCCGTTCGATGGGCGCGAAAGCCCGGCGGCGATCGCCACCGGCCTGCTGGCCGCCGCGGCGATGGGCGTCCAGAATACCGCCGCCCGCACCTTCCTGATGATGCAGATCATCGTCGATATCGTGGACCTGCTGCATGGCCACGGCGACCTGCACGCCAAGCGCGAGCGCCTGTCGAAGCTGGTGCCGCTGATGCTCGCCTTCGGCGCCGGCGCGCTGCTGGGCGCGGTGGGCTACGTCGTGATCGGCTTCCTCGCCCTGGTCGCGCCGATCGCGGCAGCCGCCGCGCTCGGCCTGCTCGGCAGACCTCATCCGGCAGCGGTGGCCTGACATGACCCTTCTCCTGACCCATCCCGCCTGCCTCGGCCACCAGCCGGGGCCGCACCATCCCGAGCGGCCCGAGCGCCTCGCCGCGATCCTGGCGGCGCTCGACGATCCCGACTTCGCCAACCTCGCGCGCGCCGAGGCGCCGCTGGCGACGACCGAGCAGCTGACGCGCGTCCATCCCGAGAGCTACGTGCAGGCGATGCTGGGCGCCCGGCCTGCGCCCGGCGAATACGCCATGATCGACGCCGACACGATCATAAGCCACGGCAGCATCGACGCCGCCCTGCGCGCGGCGGGCGCGGTGGTGGCCGGCGTCGATGCGGTGATGAGCGGCCGGGCCGACACCGCCTTTGCCGCCGTCCGCCCGCCCGGCCATCACGCCACGCCCGACATCCCGGGCGGCTTCTGCCTGTTCAACAACGTGGCGGTCGGCGCGCGGCATGCGCAGGCTCGCCATGGCGTCGGCCGCGTCGCCATCCTCGATTTCGACGTCCATCACGGCCAGGGCACGCAGGCGGTGGTCGAGATCGATCCTTCGCTGTTCTACGGCTCGACGCACCAGTATCCGCTCTATCCCGGCACCGGCCAGTCGAACGAACGCGGCGTCGACGGCAACGTCGCCAACGTGCCGCTGCGGCCCAACAGCGGCAGCGCGCAGTTTCGTCATGCCTGGGGCGAGATCATCCTGCCGCAGCTCGACCGCTTCGCGCCCGAGCTTGTGATCGTCTCGGCCGGCTTCGACGCCCACAAGGCCGATCCGCTTGCCCAGCTCAGCCTCGAAACGGCGGACTTCGCCTGGATCAGCCGCGAGCTGCTGGCGATCGCCGACCGCCACGCCAAGGGCCGGCTCGTCTCGGCGCTGGAGGGCGGCTACGACCTCGAGGCGCTGGCCGATGCAACCTCCGCGCACGTGCGTGTGTTGATGCGGGCGTGAATAAGCGGTGCAAGGATTCGGTAATGCACCGCGTGGTACAGCGCGCTCGATGAAAAAGCTCCTCGCCGCCGCCGGCCTGTCGCTGGCGGCCCTCCCCGCAGCGGCCAACGACGGCGTCTATTTCGGCGGCCATGCCGGCTATCTGTTCGGC
>VBAF01000401.1 GCA_005884705.1 Alphaproteobacteria bacterium | reverse complement strand
ATCATCGGCCAGCAGTTCTGCTGGGCATTGGCGAGGCCGGCGAGACCGTGCACCACGCCGGGTCCAGTCACAACGAGGCAGACGCCGGGGCGACCGGTCATATAACCGTACGCCTGCGCTGCGTAGGCCGCGGACTGCTCGTTGCGCATGCCGATGTAGTTGATGCCTTCCTTCTGCGCGGCCGTGGCGATCGGGCCGACCGGAAACCCGACGATCCCGAACATATGATCGATGCCCTGCTGCTTGAGGCTCCGCGCAATCAGGGTAGCGCCGTCGACTTCGCTCATAACTTTTTCCCCCTCGCGAGCGAGTGAACTTCAGGCGTGGATTAAGGCATTGATGGCCGGGCTGCGAAAGGGGGGCCTACTCTTCCGACGTGCGATACAGCGCTTGGCGGCGCGACCCCGGTTGGGATAGTCACGGGTCTCGGCAACAGAAGGGTACACAATGGCGATCTACCAGCTCGGCGACAAGAAACCGGTGATTCCGGCGTCCTGCTTCGTGGCGGAGAACGCGACGATCATCGGCGACGTGACGCTCGGCGAGCGGGTCAGCGTCCTGTTCGGCGCCGTGATTCGCGGCGACAACGATCCGGTCGCGATCGGCGACGACAGCAACGTTCAGGACAACTGCGTCCTGCACAGCGATCCCGGCCTGCCGCTCACGATCGGCAAGGGCGTGACCATCGGCCACCAGGCGATGCTGCATGGCTGCACGGTCGGCGATGGCGCGATGATCGGTATCGCCGCGGTGGTGCTGAACGCCACGGTGATCGGCAAGGAGTGTCTGGTCGGCGCCGGCGCCGTCGTCACCGAGCGCAAGAGCTTCCCCGACCGCTCGGTGATCTTCGGTTCGCCCGCCAAGGTCGCGCGCGAGGCAACCGCGGACAACATCGAGCGCATCCGCGGAGACACGATGAGCTACGTACATCGCGGCAACTACTACAAGGCGAACCTCAAGCGGATCGGCTAGTGATCGACGCGCTCGACCACCTGACCCTGCGCGCCTCGTTCCACGCTGGTGCGGTCGGCGCGTACGAGAGGCTGCTTGGGCGACAAGCGCAGGATGGGCAGATCCGGGTCGGCAATGTCGGGCTGGCGATCGAGGATCATGCCTCGACGGCGCAGCTCTCGGCGATGGTGTTCGCGACGGCGTCGCTGGAGAAGGCGACTCGCCTGCTCGAGCGACGCGCGGTGCCGAGCGAGCGCCGAGGCGATCGGTTGGTGCTGTCGATCGAGGCGACACACGGCGTCCCCATCGCCCTGGCCGAGCGGGTCGAGGCGCCCGCGCCTTCCCTTCTTCTGAAGAGCAGCGAAGCCGCATCGATCACCGCACTCGATCACGTCGTCATCCGCTCGCCGCATCCCGAACGGGCAATCGCGCTCTACGCCGGACGGCTCGGCCTCGATCTGCGGCTCGACCGCAGCAACCCCGACTGGGGCTCGCGGCTGCTGTTCTTCCGCTGCGGCGACCTGGTGGTCGAGATCGTGCACGACCTGAAGAAGGGCGTGTCCGACGCGCCTGACCAGCTCTGGGGCCTGTCGTGGCGCGCACCCCACATCGCCAAGGCCAACGAGCGGTTGAAGAAGGCGGGCGTCGAGGTCTCCGAGCCGCGCGATGGCCGCCGGCCGGGCACGCAGGTCTTCACCGTGCAGAGCCACACCGCCAACGTGCCGACCATCGTCATCGGTGGGATGGCGCATTGGTCATGACGCGATCTCTCCTTGTCGCTGCCGCGCTGATCGCCAGCCTTTCTCTGACGAACCCCGGGCGCGCCGGCGACGGCTTCGACATCGTGGCGCTGGGTGCGCTGGGCGGCATCCAGGACGGCAATCTCAGCGCCTGGCTGGTCTATCCGCACGACGACACTCGCGCCGTGACCTTCGACGCGGGCACGCTGGTCAACGGCCTGCGCGCCGCCGAGGAGAAAGGCACGCTCGATTCCATCAAGGTGCCGGTCGAGTCGGGACTGAGCCGCGCCGGCTACGTCCTCACCGACCGCATCAAGGGTTATCTCGTCAGCCACGCCCATCTCGACCACGTGGCGGGGCTGGTGATCGCCTCGCCCGACGACAGCAAGAAGCCGATCTACGTCCTGCCGTCGGTCGCTGCGGCGCTCAGCGAGACCTACTTCAACTGGCAGGCCTGGCCGAACTTCACCGATCGCGGCAAGGCCCCGCAACTCAAGAAGTATGCGCTGACGGAATTGACGCCCGGCGTCGCCGTGCCGCTGCAGGACACCAAGATGACGGTGACCGCCTTTCCGCTGAGCCATGGCGGCATCGAATCGACGGCCTTTCTGGTCGCGAGCGACGGCGATGCGATCCTGTATTTCGGCGACACCGGCCCCGATCCGGTCGAGAAGACCACGAAGATGCGCGACGTGTGGACCGCGGTCGCCGACAAGGTTCGGCAGCGCAAGCTGAAGGCGATCCTGATCGAAGCGTCCTACACCAGCGACCGGCCCGACGCCCAGCTGTTCGGCCATCTCACGCCGAAATGGATCATGCAGTCGCTGCACGAGCTCGACGCGCTCGCCGGCGGCAACGCGCTCAAGGACCTGCCGGTGGTGATCGCCCACATCAAGTACGCGCTGACGCGCGAGCAGCCGCAGGCCCGCATGCGCGAGGAGCTCACCGCCGCCAACGACCTCGGCGTGCGCTTCCTCATCCCCGTGCAGGGAATGCGTTGGCACTTCCGCTGAGCAGGCGCCGGACCTCGTGCAGGTCCGGCACGACGTACAGGCAGAGCGCACAGATCTCGTCGGTTGCGGGCAGCAGGTCCGGCACCATCACCGTCATCATGCCGGCCGATGAAGCCGACCGCACGCCATGATGCGAATCCTCGATCGCCAGGCAAGCGCGCGGATCGACGCCGAGGATCTCGGCCGCCTTCAGGAACGGATCGGGATGCGGCTTGTGTCGGACATAGTCGCCGTGCGCGGCGATGCCGTGGAAGCGCTCGGCGAGCGCGTGTCGCTGCAGATGGCGTTCGACGGTGGCGCGTGATGAGCTGGTCGCGACGGCGCGCGGCAATCGCAGTTCGTCGAGCAGATCGAGCAGTTCCAGCACGCCGGGCTTCAGGATGTCCCGGGTGTCGCTGAGCTCCCGGAAGAGGCGGCGGGAAATCTCCGACA
>VBAF01000400.1:3833-5266 GCA_005884705.1 Alphaproteobacteria bacterium | reverse complement strand
TGGGCAGGTCCTTGGGCAGAAGGCCGCTCGCGGCATTGATCGCGGTCTGCACGTCGGTGGCCGCGCCGTCGATCGCGCGGTTGAGGTCGAACTGCAGCGTGATCGACGTGCTGCCGAGCCCGCTCGTCGAGTTCATCGAGGCAAGGCCGGGGATCGCGGCGAACTGCTGCTCGAGCGGCGTGGCGACCGACGAGGCCATGGTCTCTGGGCTGGCGCCCGGCAGCTGGGCCGACACGGTGATGGTCGGGAAGTCGACGTTGGGCAGCGCCGCGACCGGCAGGAGATTGTAGGTCGCCGCACCGAACACCAGCAGGCCGAGCCTCATCAGCGAGGTGGCGATCGGCCGGCGGATGAAGGTCTCGGAGATGCTCACCGGCTCAGTCCTTGCTGTGCGCGGTCAGCGGCTCGTTGGGCGTCGCCGGCGGTGGGTCGGGCTTGGCCGTGTCGACCTTGATGCGGGCGCCGTTGGTCAGGCGGTACTGGCCGTCGATCACGACCTTTTCGCCGAGCGCCAGGCCCTTCTCGATCGCCGCGACGCCATCCTGCGTGGCCGCGACCTGAACGGTGCGCCGCTCGACCGTGCTGTCGGCCTTCACGGCATAGACGTAGGAGTCGTTGGCGCCCTGCATCACGGTACGCTGGGGCACCGTCACCGCGCCCTTGCGCGTGGACAGGATCAGCCGGACGTTGACGAACTCGCCGGGCCACAGCCGTTCGTGGGTATTGGCGAAGGTCCCCTTGAGCCTGAGCGTGCCGGTCGCCGAGTCGATCTGGTTCTCGATCAGGGTGACGCTGCCGCGGGCGAGCTCGGTCTTGTCGTCGCTGCCGTAGGCCACGACGGTCAGGGCGCCAGACCTCTGGCTGGTGCGGATCTCGTCGGTATGGTCTTGCGGCACCGTGAAGTTGACGAAGATCGGCCTTGTTCTGGCCGGCCTGGATGAGGTTGCCGGGATCGACCTGGCGGGAGCCGGTTCGTCCGTCGATCGGCGCGCGGATGTCGGCGAAGCCCAGGTTGAGCTTGGCGGTCTCGATCGCCGCCGCATCGGCCGCGAGCGAGCCTTTCAGCGAATCGACCGTCGCCTTCTGCTGGTCGTAGCTTTGGCGCGACTGGTAGCCCTGGCCGATCAGCTTGCCGTAGCGTTCGAGATCGGCGGCGGCGCCGGCGAGCTGCGCCTCATCGCGCTGCTTGTTGGCCATCGCCTGGTCGAGCGAGGCCTGGAAGGGCCGTGGATCGATCTGGAACAGCGGATCGCCGGCCTTGACCTCCTGGCCCTCGTCGAACGACACCTTGACGATCTGGCCGTCGACCCGGCTTTTCACCGTGACCATTTTGTAGGCTTGGACGGTCCCGATACCGCGCGCATAGATCGGCATGTCTTGTGCCGCCGCGACGCCCACGGTCACCGGAATGCCCGCGGGTGCCGAGGCCTGGG
>VBAF01000400.1:0-3813 GCA_005884705.1 Alphaproteobacteria bacterium | reverse complement strand
AAGAAATAGCCGGCGGCCAGAATCACCAGCAAAACGCCGACGATCGCCCATCGGGATTTCCTCGCCTTGGCCATCCGCCTGTCTCCTGTGCTGACGATTGGACTTGAGCTGGATTTGTGTCCGACACGAGGCCGGCGGCGAGGCAGATCGCCGCCCGCAGGGTCAAAAACGTGTGAAGCTGCAAAGGGATGCGTTCATGCGCACCCGGTATGGCCGGTCTTACCGGCTGCGTTCGCGCGTCGCGCCCGGGAGCCTTGCGGCGGCTATCGCTCGATCAGCGGGTAGCCCCGCACAACGTCGAGCTCTCTTTTCAGATCGTCGGCAGAGTAGGCCGTACGGTCGGCGGTCGACACGGCGGGCATGTCGTTGCCGTCGAGTGCCGCCGCTACTTCATCGAGTGCCAGGTCGTAATAACCGGTGCGGACCGCCACCAGCGCCGAGGCGAGGCAGCGGCGGCGATAGGGACCGAGGGGAAAATGGCCGCCTGCCGCAAGCTGCAGTGCCTGGTCGAGCGCGCTCGTCAGCGTTGTCGATCGGCAACTCGACCTTGACGACCAACTCGCGCAGTCGTTGGAGAGCCGGGAAACCTTGCATCTGCATGGAAGATATCCGGGCTCGTTCCGATGTGCAACAGGCGAGGGCGTCAGGGCTCCTCGACGATGCGCCGTAATTCGTCGCGCAGCTGGCGGATCGTGATGCTCTCGTTAGTCGCCAGCAGGTTGGCGACGTGCTCCGGCAGCGGCGCCGAGCGCTCGGCCCGCGACAGCGCCTCTTCGCTCTCGCCATATTGCTCGGCCTCCAGTCGCTCGAGCGCGTGGCGCAGGTGATAGGCTTCGCGGCGGTTGGGCTGGCGCCGGGCGCGCTCCAGACCGGCGAGGAAGCGCCCGAAGCGGTGGGTGATCTGGCCGCGTGCGGCGGCGGCGGGACCGTCGTCGTTCATGGGTGGATACTCTACTTCCCCAAAAGTGCAGCGACTGTCTGCGGGTACTGCACGTGCTGTGGCAGAACGAACGCGAGATCAAGGCGAAAATGGTCCGGCATGGGAAACTTCGTCAACCGCCTGCCGGGAGCCGGATGACTGTTGCCCGCGCGCCTCGTGTTGGCGATGCTCCGTGCAGAAATTCGGGTTCCGATGGAGGGCTGGTGAGACGTCGGACGGTCATCGCCTCGGGCACGCTTGCCGCTCCGGCATTGTTGCTCAGCTCCGCTCCCGGACAAGGCCAGCCGCGCGAAAAGGAGCTGCGCATCTTCGTCGGCTTCGAGCCGGGCGGCGGTGCGGACGCCGTCGGACGCGTCATCGCCTCGCAATTGCAGCGCCGCACCAGTCGCCGGGTGGTGGTGGAGAACCGCCCCGGCCAGTTCGGCGCCATGCCCGGCGAGATCGTCAAGAAGGCGGCGCCCGATGGTGCCGAGCTTGCGCTGCTGTCCTCGACGACCCTGGTATCGCGCCTCGCGAGCAGGAACTTCCCGTTCGATCCGGTGCGCGACCTCGCGCCGGTGACCAAGGTGGGCAACTTCGCGATCGCCTTCGCGGTGGCGCCCCAGCTCGGCCTCGACACGTTCAAGGACTATCTCGACTGGATCCGCCAGGGCGACCCGCAGCGCCGGCGCATCGCCGTGTCGTCCAACACCACCTTTGTCGAGGTACTGAACGTGCTGCTGCGCCGCTCGATCGGCGAGCAGCTCGAGCCGGTCTACTATCGCGGCGTGAGCGCCATCCTGAGCGAGCTGCGCGACGGCCGAGTCCCCGCCACCGTCAACACGATGACCTCGTTGCTGCCGCCGCATCGCGGCCATCGCGCGCATCCTGATGGCCACCGGCACGCGGCGGCTGTCGGCGGCGCCCAACATCCCGGTCGCGCCGGAGCTCGGCTATCCCAGCCTCGACATGGAGGAGTGGTTCGCCTTCTTCGCGTCGCCTGACACGCCGGCGCCGCTGCTGGCGCAGCTCAACCGGCGGCTGCGCACCGTGATCGACGACAAGGAGGTCGTCGAGCTGCTCAAGCCGCTCGGGCTTGAGGTCGAGACCAGCGAGCCCGACGAGCTGGTCAAGCTGATCGAGGCGCACCGCCGAAGCTGGCAGGCGCGCATGGCCGCGACCGGCGTGGAGGCCTCGGACTAGCCAGGCCAACCGCGCGCGGCTATTCCGCCGCCTGCACCCGCCGGTCGGCAGTCGGCGAGATGTTCTTCATGGTGCCGCCGTAGCGATCGGTGAAGGCCGAGGTGTCGATCTCCTCGAGCTCGATCTCGCGGTTCAGCACCTGCTGCTTCCAGTGCAGCAGCTTGGGATGCGCCTCCTGGAACTCGGGCATGACTTCCTTGGCGAACAGCTCGAGCGATTCGCAGATGTGCTCGTGCGTGTTGCGGCCGGCCTGGTTGAGCAGCACGACCTGGTCGATGTTGGAGGACTGGAACCTGTGCAGCTTGCGCCGGATCGTCTCCGGCGAGCCGATCAGCCCGCCGCGCAGCGCCGCAGCGTGCGCCTCGGGATTGGCCGACTTCCACTTCTGGTACTCGTCCCACATGTTGACGGTGCCGGCCGGCGGCCGCCGCCGGCCGGGCGCCGCCGCGTAGAAGCGCAGCGCGAACTGGAAGAAGGTGTCGCCGTCGGCGCGCTCGCGCGCCTCCTCGTCGGTCTTGGCGCACATGAAGAATGAGACCAGCGCGATGTTGGGATTGGCGACGTAGTCGGCGAGCTTCTTCTGCCGCTTCACGAAGGCGTTGTAGTAGGCGTGCACCCAGGCGTGCGCGGCGTCGGCCGAGACGAACTGGAAGCCGAGCGCGCCCATGCCCCATTCGCCGCACTTGGCCAGCGTCTCGAGCTGCGAGCAGGCGACCCACAGCGGCGGATGCGGCTTCTGCAGCGGCTTGGGCACGACCGTGCGCAGCGGCATGTTGAAGTACTTGCCGTGATGCTCGCTCGGGCCGTCCTTGAACATCGGCAGGATCGCCTGGACGGCTTCCTCGAAGATCTCGCGCTTGTTCTCCATGTCGACGCCGAACGGCTCGAGCTCGGTGATCGACGCGCTTTCGCCCATGCCGAACTCGCAGCGGCCGTTCGACAAGAGGTCGAGCGTGGCGATCTTCTCGGCGACGCGGGCGGGAGGGTTGGTGGTGAGCTGCATGATGCCGTGGCCGAGTCGGATCTGCCGGGTGCGCTGGCTGGCGGCGGCGAGGAAGGATTCGGGCGCGGGCGAGTGGGAATATTCCTCGAGGAAATGATGCTCGACCTGCCACGCATGGTCATAGCCCAACCGGTCGGCCAGCTCGATCTGCTCCAGCGCGTTCTGGTAGAGCCGGTGCTCGTCGCCGGGCGCCCACGGGCGCGGCAGCTGCAGCTCGTAGAAAATGCCGAACTTCATGGGCGGTCCTTCTTCAGGCTTGCAGCAGGATGGGCAGCGCCTGCTGGTAGGCGATCTCGGCCCGCGCCTTCAGTTCGGGCAGCGTGCAGCTTCCGATCGGATGCTGGACTTTCAGGAACGGGTAGTCGGGCAGGCCGAGCACGCGGGCGATGTTGCGCGCGGTGACCTCGAACGGCGTGGTGCAGAGCACGACGGCGCGCTTGCCGAGCTGCTCGAAGGTGATGCCGTCGTGCAGACTGCACGTCGAGCAGGAGCCTCAATCGCCCAGGCCGGTGATCAGGAAATCGACCTCCTGGGCGACCTTGACCAGCGTGTTGGACGGAGCGGGGGCGCTGGCGTTGCTCTTGGAGGCGAGCGTCCGCACGGTACAGCCGTTGCGCTGCACGAACAGCGCCGCGACCTCGTTCAGCATCTCCTCGGCGTTGAGCTTGCCGTTCTCCAGGATGCCGAT
>VBAF01000399.1 GCA_005884705.1 Alphaproteobacteria bacterium | reverse complement strand
CCTGTATTTGTCCAACACCGTGCGCATGCATCGCAAACTGCGCGCGGCCGGCGTCGAGGCGTTGCTCCAAGTGTGGGAGGGTCAATCTCACGCCCAATACCTGCGCGACATCAACGCGCCGGAGACCAAGGAATATCACGACGAGATCGCGCGCTTCTTCGACCTGCATCTCGGGCAGTAAGGTCAAGTCTTAGCCAGACACGAAAGCGAGCCGAGAGAGCTAGCTAGGCCGCCGCCTCGAGCGCGCAGCCGGCGACGGTGATGCGATGCATCAGCCGGCGCTCGCCGTGATAGTCGTTGGCGGCATAGTGCCAGGTCGCGCGATTGTCCCAGAAGGCGATCGAGCCCTCGCGCCAGCGGAAGCGGCAGGTGAACTCGGGCCGCGCGGCGTGGCGATAGAGATGCTCGAGCAGCGGCCGGCTGTCCTCGGCCGACCAGTCCTCGAAGCGGAGCGTGAACGCCGGGTTGACGTAGAGCGCCTTGCGGCCGCTCAGCGGGTGCTTGATCACCACCGGGTGGACGACGTCGGCGCCGACCTTTTCCTGGTTGCCGTAGCGGCTCTTGCTCTCGGGATTCTGGGCGTTGGCGCCGCTCTTGCCAAAGATGTGCGCCGAGCCGTGCACGGCGTTCATCGTCTCCAGCGTGCGCTGCAGCCCGGGCGAGAGCGTCTCGAAGGCGCGGTACATGTTGGCGAACAGCGTGTCGCCGCCCTCCTCGGGCAGCTCGCGCGCCAGCAGGATCGAGCCCATGGCCGGCGCCTCGTCGTAGGAATGGTCGGTGTGCCAGCCGCCGCCGATATTGGTCTTCTGCGCGGGCTCCTTGCGCACCTCGGCGATCTCGGGATGGCCCTCGACCGGCTTGAAGAAGCGGTTGACGTCGATCGGTGCCCAGCGCCGCGCGAAGGCGATGTGTTGCTCGGGCGTGAGCTGCTGGTCACGAAAGAAGATCACGCCGTGCTCGGCGAAGGCGGCCTGGACCTCGCCCCACTGGCGATTGCTCATCGCCTTGACGTCGACGCCCAGCACCTCCGCGCCGCAGCCGCCGGTCAGCTTGCGCACCTCAACGGTTTCGTAGGCCATGATTTCCTCCAACCGACAGGGTAGCGCGCTCGCGCGACTTGCGGCAGGAGGTTCCCTTGTGTATACATACGTATCTACTAAGGGGTATACGCATGCCTGAACTGAAACTGCGCAAGACCGGCAATTCGCTCAGCACTTCATGGCCGAAGGAAGCGCTGGCGCGGATGAATGCCAAGGAAGGCGATACGCTTTACGCCGTCGAGACGCCGCAGGGTTTTCTCGTCACGCCATTCGATCCCAAGTTCGCCAAGACCATGGAAGCCGCCGATCGGGTCTTCCATCGCTACAAGAACGCGTACCGCGAACTGTCGAAGAAGTGACCGAGCCGATCTGGGTCGACGACCGCGAAGCGGTCGCGATCAATGCCCGCGCCGTCGACCTGTTCGGTGGAATGCAGGGTGGCGTGCGCGACGACACGCTGCTCAAAGCAGCCTTGGCGCGCCCCTTGAACAAGTGGCATTACGAGGAGACGCGGCCTGACATTTTCGATCTCGCCGCTGCTTATGCCTTCGCGCTGTGCAAGGGGCACGTCTTTCACGACGGCAACAAGCGAACCTCGCACGCCGTCGCGGCCATCTTCCTCGACAACAACGGCTGGATCCAGGAGTGCCCGGAGCCGGAAGTGGTGCTGACGATGATCGGCGTCGCCGACGGCTCGATCAAGGAAGCCGAGCTGGGCTCCTGGTTTCGCCGGACGTCGGCGCGATCCGCTCCGGGTTGACCAACGCGGCGGGTCTCAGCCGTCGTATCCGTAGCGCTTCACCGCTGTCTCATCCCACTCGATGCCCGCGCCGGGCCGGTCGGGAATGACGAGATCGCCGTCGGCCAGCGCGAACGGCTCGGCGAGGATCGGATACGCCCAATCCTGCCATTCGAGCCAATGCGCCGACTCGGTGACGCGCAGCAGATGGGCCGAGAACTCCGGATAGAGGTGCGAGGACATCGGCAGGCCCGCCGCCCCCGCGATCGCCGCGGCGCGCAACCATCCCGTAACGCCGCCGATGCGCATCAGGTCGGGCATCACCATGTCGCCGGCGCCGATCGCGACCGCCTCGGCCATCGCCCGTGGCCCGTAGAAATTCTCGCCGAGCTGCACCGGCGTCGCCAGCTCGCGGGCAAGCTGGGCATGGCCGGCGAGGTTGTCGTAGGCGATCGGCTCCTCGAGCCAGTAGAGGCCCTGGTCGTCGAGGGCGTGGCAGCGATGCAGCGCGTCGCCGAGGCTCATGCCCTGGTTGAAATCGACCATCAGCCTGACCTCGGCGCCGGCCGCCGAGCGCACTGCCGCGATGGCGGCGAGATCGTCGGCCAGCCGGTCGCGCCCAAGACGCAGCTTCAGGCCCTTGGTGCCGCCCTCGGCCATCAGCTCGCCCGCTTCCGCTGCGAGGCCGCCCACGTCGGTCAGCCACAGGCCGTTGCTGTTGTAGGTCGGCACCGGTGCGAGCGAACCGCCGAGCAATTCGGCCAGCGGCCGGTTTGCCGCCTTGGCGAGCGCGTCCCATGCCGCCATGTCGAGGCCCGACACCGCGATCATCGACAGGCCTTCGTTGCCGACGAGGTTCAGCGACTTGCGTCCCTGCTGGAAATCGTCGACCGGGTGGACCGGCTTTCCAGCGCGCGCCGCGGCGAGGTCGCGGATCGCCGGCACCAGGTACGCCATCGATTGGCGCAGGTACGGCTCGAGATAGCTGCGCCCGACGATCCCCTCCTCGGTCACGAGGTCGATCAGGATCATCGGCCATTCCTGGAACAGGCCGACCTTCGAGACGACCGGACGCTTGAGCGGCACGACGACGGGACGGACCGTGACCGATCGCAACGTCAACAATTCCAGGACCATCGCCGCCTCCTCCAAGTGCGCCTATTTCGGCTATGGAGGCGGGTCCTGTAAATTCACTACCGAGTATACCTTCCGGAAGGATCCCACCCGATGCCGCGATCCGGAGAACCGACCCGCCGGCGCATCCTCGATGCCGCCTACAAGCTGTTCCGCCGCAAAGGTTTCACGCGCGTCAGCATGGACGACATCGCAGCCGCAACCGGTGTCACCAAGCGCACGCTTTACCATCACTTCACGAGCAAGGACG
>VBAF01000398.1 GCA_005884705.1 Alphaproteobacteria bacterium | reverse complement strand
CCTATCCCGGCTTCCCGACCGATCTGCAGGCCCAGATGATGGCGCTGATGACACGCGCCGAGGGCGCCTCGATGATCACCGAGACGATCTTCGAAAGCCGCTTCATGCACGTTCCGGAGCTGGCGCGCATGGGCGCCAACGTCACCATCCATGGCGAGTCGGCACTGGTGCGCGGCGTGCCCAAGCTGCGCGGCGCCGAGGTGATGGCGACCGACCTGCGCGCCTCGGTATCGCTCGCGATCGCCGGCCTCGCCGCCGAGGGCGAGACGACCCTGCATCGCGTCTATCACCTCGACCGCGGCTACGAGCGGCTGGAGGAGAAGCTCGCCGCCTGCGGCGCCGAGATCGAGCGGCTAAAGGCCTGATGGACGGGGGCTGATGGACGGCAAGCTCAAGCTCTCGGCGCTCGACGCCGACGACCTCGGGGTCATCTCGGCGGCGGTGCAGGACTCGCTGGTGGCGGTGCGCGACTGCGCCTTTTTCGCCGACGAGAAGCGTTTTGTTCTCCTGCTCAACCGCTTCCGCTGGGAGGCCGATGCGACGGTCGAGACGGCCTACTGGCGCACCCATTCCGCCATGGTTTTCAATACGGTGCAGGCGGTCCACCATCACAGGATCCCGCTCAAGGAGCCCGACCGGGTGCTCGAATTGCTGGCCGCCGGCCTGGAACGGCCCGGCTTGGTGATCCTGCGCTTTGCCGCCGACCGTGCCATACGGCTGGAAATCGACCGGCTCGCGTGCCATTTGGGGGATGTCGGGGAGCCTTGGCCAACCCCGTGGAAGCCCGCCCATCCGGCCGATTGACCCGCCGCCGGACCCAGGGGCGGGCGTTTGCGTTCTGGAGCAATGACGTCGTGCGAAGCGAAGCCAACGAGAAGCTGATCCTGGCCTTGCCCAAGGGTCGCATCCTGAACGAAGCCGCGCCGGTCCTGGCGGCGGCCGGCATCGCGCCCGAATCGGCCTTCGCCGACCCGGACTCGCGCCAGCTGCGCTTCGCGACCAACCATCCCGACCTCGACATCATCCGCGTGCGCTCGTTCGACGTCGCGACCTTCGTGGCCTTCGGCGCGGCCCATCTCGGCATCGCCGGCTCCGATGTGCTGATGGAGTTCGACTATCCCGAGATCTACGCGCCGATCGACCTCGGCATCGGCAAGTGCCGGTTGGCGGTCGCCGAACCGGTCGAGATGGCGGGCAGCGACGATCCCCGGCGCTGGAGCCATGTCCGCATCGCCACCAAGTATCCCGAGGTGACGCGCCGCCACTTCGCCGCGCGCGGCGTCCAGGCGGAGTGCGTCAAGCTTTCGGGTGCGATGGAGCTCGCGCCGTCGCTCGGGCTCAGCCATCGCATCGTCGACCTGGTCGACAGCGGCCGCACCCTGCGCGACAACGGCCTGGTCGAGATCGAGCACATCGCCGACGTGACCTCGCGCTTCATCGTCAACCGTGCCGCGCTCAAGACCCAGCCACAGCGGGTCGGCCACTGGGTCGACCGCTTCCGCGAGGTGCGTCGTGCCGCTTAGGCTCGACGCCTCGGCGCCCGGCTTCGACAAGGATTTCGCGGCGTTCCTCGCCCGCAACCGCGACGCCGACCAGGATGTCGACCGCGTCGTCGCCGAGATCATCGCCGACGTCCGCGCGCGCGGCGACGCGGCGGTGCTCGAGTACACGCGCAAGTTCGACCGCGTCGAGACCGACGCGAAGGGCCTGCGCATCGCCGATGGCGAGCGACGCGC
Source organism: Alphaproteobacteria bacterium (assembly GCA_005884705.1). Lineage (GTDB taxonomy): Bacteria > Pseudomonadota > Alphaproteobacteria > Reyranellales > Reyranellaceae > Reyranella. Next base: position 917 of record VBAF01000398.1, on the reverse strand, counting down.
GGCGGCGCAGAAAGTGCCGGCGGCGCAGCGCGAAGCGCTGGCGTTCGCCGCCAAGCGGATCGAGACCTTCCATCGCGAGCTGATGCCGCAGGACGTCGACTTCACCGACTATACCGGCACACGGCTCGGCGCCCGCTACCGGCCGATCGATTCGGTCGGTGTCTACGTGCCGGGCGGCACCGCCGCCTATCCCTCCTCGGTGCTGATGAACATCGTGCCGGCCAAGGTGGCCGGCGTGAAGCGCATCGTCATGGTCGTGCCGACGCCGCAGGGCGTGCTCAATCCGCTGGTCATGCTGGCCGCCGAGATCGCCGGCGCCGACGAGGTCTGGCGCATCGGCGGCGCCCAGGCGGTGGCGGCGCTTGCCTATGGCACGCAGTCGATCAAGCCGGTCGACAAGATCACCGGGCCGGGCAACGCCTATGTCGCCGCCGCCAAGCGCCGCGTGTTCGGCCAGGTCGGCATCGACCTGATCGCCGGGCCGTCCGAGATCCTGGTGGTCGCCGACAGGCACAACGATCCCGCCTGGATCGCCGCCGACTTGCTGTCGCAAGCCGAGCATGACGCCTCGTCGCAGTCGGTGCTGATCGCCGATCATGCGCCGTTCGCCGATGAGGTCGCCAAGGCAGTCGACGCGCAACTGAAGACGCTGCCGCGCGGAAAAATCGCCGGCGCGAGTTGGCGCGATCATGGCTGCACCATTTTGGTGCCGTCGCTCGCCGATTGTGCGCCGATCGTCGATGCGATCGCCGCCGAGCATGTCGAGCTTGCGATGGAGATGGCACCGGCCGAGGCGCTCAGCCAGGCGATCGCCCATGCCGGCGCGATCTTCATCGGCCGCCACACGCCGGAGGCGATCGGCGACTATGTCGCCGGCACCAACCACGTGCTGCCGACCTCGCGCGCCGCGCGTTTCT
>VBAF01000397.1 GCA_005884705.1 Alphaproteobacteria bacterium | reverse complement strand
CGGCGACAGCGATCTTCATGTGTTTCCCCACGGTTGGCTTCGCCTAGACTAACCGTTCGGAGGGAAGTCGCACATGCTCTTCATGGTGGTCGAGAAGTTCCGCAATCAGGACGGCAAGGCGGTCTATCGCAAGCTGCAGCAAGGCCGCGGCCTGCCCGATGGGCTCAAATTCGTGGCGAGCTACGTCAGTGCGGACCTCGGCCGCTGCTTCCAGCTCATGGAGACCGACGACGTGACCTTGTTTCAGCGCTGGATCGCCGACTGGCAGGAGCTGGTCGAGTTCGAGGTCGTGCCGGTGGTCGAGGGCAAGACCACCCGCGCCGCGCTCGAATCGTTGCTCTGATGGCGCGCCTCCGCGGCACCGAGGGCTACGCGCAGGAGGCGGATATTCTCCTGAAGACCTACGAAAGCATCCCGTTCGACAAGGCCCAGGAGCGCGTGCTGCCGCTCCTGCCGCGCCCGCCCGCGCGCCTGCTCGACATCGGCGCGGGCACCGGCCGCGATGCCGCCGGCTTCGCCGCGCTGGGCTACGACGTCGTGGCAGCCGAGCCGACCGACGAGATGCGCGAGGGCGGCCGGCGGCTCCATGCCGAGGCCAATATCGAATGGCTCGACGACGGCTTGCCGGACCTCGCGGCGTTGCGCGGGCGCGGCGTTCGCTTCGACGTCGTGATGATGACGGCGGTTTGGATGCATCTCGACCAAGCCGAACAGCGTTGCGCGATGCCCAACGTGGCGTCGCTGCTGCGGCTGCGCGGCGTCTTGGCGATGACCTTGCGCTACGGACCCGTGCCGCCCGGCCGGCGCATGTTCGAGGTGTCGACCGGGGAGACGATTGCGCTTGCCGCGGCCTCAGGCCTCGAACTTGTGGTGGAGGAGGACACGCCAACCCTGGTCAAGCGCACCGTGCCGGTGACGTGGAAGCGGCTGGTTTTCCGCAGGTAGCTGTCGCCCCAAGCCTGTCATCCCGAGCGAAGCGAGGGATCTATCAGGGAACAGGAGAGATCCCTCGCTGTGCTCGGGATGACAGCTATCTCCAGGGATCGGCCACCTTGGGCCAGAACGGCGTCTTGCGCTTGGTGTAGGGCCAGCGGGTGACGTCGGGATCGGCGGCGCCGGGCGAGGCGACGTAGAGGATCTCCTTCGCCAGCCCCACGAAGCCGTTGTAGAAGTGCTGGGCGCTCTTCACGATCACGACCCGGTAGTCGGCGGGCTCGGCGCCTACCGCGCGGAAGGCGTCGGCGTGGAAGGTCTGGTTGCGCCGCGTGCAGATCGCGATGTCGACATGCTGTGAGGACAGCAGGGCCATGTCGCCCAGGGGCGACATCACGGGTCCATAGGGCTGGAAGACGTTGCGCGCGATCTTCTTCACCGTGACATCGAGGTCGACCGGGTCGCCGCTCACCGCGCCCGACTTGCCGCCGAGCCGCATCCGGATGCGCGCGCCCTCGCCCGCCTCCTCGGCGATCTGGAACGCCATCGGGTCCCACATCACGCCGAACAGGGCGGGACCGATTTCGCGGTCGACCAGCGCCTTCAGCACGAAGGTCGAATCGCCCGGCGCGCCCGAACCGGGATTGTCGGCGCGGTCGGCCAGCACCAGCGGGCCCTGGTTGTGCGAGGCGGCGCGGTCCATCGCCTCGGATATCGATAGGTACCTGGTGGCGTAGCGCTCGCGGTTGGCCCACAGCTCCTCGCCGAGCTGCTTGGCGAGCTTCTCGGTTTTGGCCTTGTCGCCGTCGGCCACCACCAGGGTGCGCGTGCCAACATCCTCGACGTCGGCGAACGAGAAGCCGTGGCTCAGCGACACCGACAGGATGCCGTCCTTGCCCTCGAATGACTTCATGCGCACCACGAACTCGCTGATCGGCGGCACCGAGGTGCGATACTGCGCGATCATGCGGCAATCATGGCGCGCCATCACCGGCTTCACCTTGCGCTCGACCGTGTCGGCGACGATCGCGAACAGCTCCTCGGCGCGCTCCATCGTGTCGGTGTGCGGGTATTCCTTGTAGCCGACCAGCACGTCGGCGCTGTCGAGCATCAGCGCGCTGAGATGGCAATGCAGGTCGAACTCCGCGCCGATCGCGACCTTCGGCCCGACGATCGCGCGGACGTGCGCGAGCAGGTCGCCCTCGCAGTCGTCGTAGCCGTCGGCGACCATCGCGCCGTGGACGTTGATCAGCACGGCATCGAGCGGCATTGCTGCCTTCACGCCGGCCAGGATCTCGTCGCGGAAGGCTTCGTAGACCGAACGCACGGTCGTGCCCGACGGGGCGGCGAAGGTGCTGAGGCCTTCGATCACGGTCCAGCCGCGCGTCTCGGCCTCGCGGCGCCAGACATGGACCGGCGCGGTGAAGTTGGTCGGCGGATGCTTGGTCGCGTCGCCGCGCCAGATGCCGTGCTCCTGGTAGCCGCGCAGACCGGTCGGGAAGGGCACGAACTGGTTGGTCTCGGTGCCGAGCGCCCCGATGTACACGCGGCGGGTCATGCTTTGCTCCGGTGGCAGCCCTCGACATGGTCGTCGACCATGCCCGAGGCCTGCATGAAGGCGTAACAGATGGTCGAGCCGACGAACTTGAAGCCGGCCTTCTGCAGCGCCTTGGACATGGCGTCCGACTCCGGCGACTTGGCCGGCACTTCTTTCAGGCTCTTCGGGTGGTTCTTCTTCGGCTTGCCGCCGACGAAGCGCCACAGGAACTTGGCGAACGAGCCTTCGCGCTCGACCAGCGCGAGATAGGCCTTGGCGTTGCTGACGCTCGCCTCGATCTTGCCCTTGTGGCGGATGATGCCGGGGTCGGCGAGCAGCTTGGCGAGCTTGGCTGGCCTGTAGCCGGCGATCTTCGCCGGATCGAAACCGTCATAGACCTTGCGATAGTGCTCGCGCTTGCGCAGCACCGTGATCCAGGAAAGGCCGGCCTGGCAGCCTTCGAGGGTCAGCAGCTCAAAGAGGGCGCGGTCGTCC
>VBAF01000396.1 GCA_005884705.1 Alphaproteobacteria bacterium | reverse complement strand
AGCGGCAGGAAGAGCTGCAGCAGCTCCTGGCCGAGCGCGGTCAGGCGGTAGCCGGCATCGGGATCGAGCTCGACCAACCTCGCCGCGCGCAGTTCGGCCAACCGGGTATTGATGATGGTCGGGCTGGCGCCGATCGAGTCCTGCAAGTCGCGGAACCGCCGAGGTTGCTCGCGCAGCTCCCAGATCAGCCGCAGCGCCCAGCGCCGGCCGAGCAGGTCGAGTAGCACCATGATCGGCCGCCCGGTGCGCGAGCCACGCACCCGCCTCTTCACCATCTATTTCACTCCGGTACTACAATTTATGTAGCGTCGTCATCGAATTTACTACATAAACTGTAGCATGTCCCGAATCGCCCCTGCTTCGCCGCCCTACGAGCCCGCCATCGCCGAGGCCTTGCAGCGCATCATGCCGCCGGGCATCGAGCCGCTGCTGCTGTTCCGCACCATGGCCCGGAGCCCGCGCGTGTTCGGCAAGATGTTCGCCGCCGGCCTGCTCGACAAAGGCCCGCTCAGCCTGCGCCAGCGCGAGATCGTGATCGACCGCACGACGGCGCGGCTCGGCTGCGAATACGAATGGGGCGTCCATGTCGCGCTGTTCGCCGGCAAGGTCGGCTTCGGTGAAACCGAGATCGCTGCCACGGTGGCGGGACCGTCGGATGCCGCCTGCTGGAGCGCGCCGGAACAGGCGTTGCTGGCGTTGGTCGACGACCTCGTCGATCGACGCACGATCGCCGGTGCCACCTGGGCTGTGCTCAACGCGCATTTCGACGAAGCGCAAATCCTCGAGGCGATCGCGCTCACGGGCTACTACCACACGATCAGCTTCCTGTGCCGCGGGCTCGACCTGCCGCTCGAGCCGTGGGCGGTGCGCTTTCCTACTGGTTAGGCCGGCGGGTGCCCTGCACCAGGCGGTACACACCCTCGATGTTGAGCTGGCTCATCTGCTCGAAGCCGCCCCAGTCCTTGTATTTCGAGAGGTCGACGCTCTTCTTGGTCTCCTCCAGCGATTTGCCGGCGCGTGCCGCCGCCAGCACCTGCGCACGCAGATCCTCGAGATAGAGCCGGAAGTTGGTGACGTCGGCCTTGGTGCCGAGCCGGCCGTGGCCGGGCGCCAGGATCTCGAACTCCATCGCCTCGACCTTGCGCAGCGAGTCGATCCATTCGTCGAGATAGGAGTCGGGGAAGTCGCGGAAGGCGACGCCCTTTACCGGGATGAAGTCGACGGCGAAGATCACCTTCTCCCTGGGGAAGCGCAGCACCACCGAGTTGTTGGAATGGTTGCGGCCGACCCAGTTCAGCTCGGCAACAGTGCCGCCCAGCTCGATCGTCGCCTTCTCCGAGAAAGTGACCTGCGGCGGCGGCGTCGGCCGCTTTTCGCCGATGATCGGGTCCCTCGCATTCTCGTGCGCCACGACGGTGGCGGTGTCGGTCCAGACCTCGCCGCCCGAGATATGGTCGGAATGGTCGTGGCTGTAGACCACGAACTTGATCGGCTTGTCGGGCCAACGCTTCTTCATCTCCTCCTTGAGCCAGGTCGCGGCCGGAGCGTTGATCGGGTCGGTGGCGATGATGCCCGCCGAGGTGACCGCAAACACCGAGTAGTGGTTGTTGTTGCGGAAGCGATAGACCTCGTCCTTGATCTTCGTGATCTCGCGGACCGCGGCCGGCGGCGTCTGTGCGACAGCCGGAAAGACGAGCGAAGCGGCGACCAGCGCCGCGGCAAGGGGTCGAATCATGCCGGCAAAATGCCGAGCGCCCGCCTTGCGCGCGACACACGATTGCGTGTGTTCAGCGCCGGAACAGGCGCTCCAGCCCCAGCACCAGCAACCCGAACACGAGCCCCCAGAAGGCCGAGCCGATGCCCATCAGGGTCGCGCCCGATGCCGTCACCGCGAGCGCGCCGGCGGCGGCAAGGCGATCCGTCTCCGGCCCCAGCGCGGCGCCGAGCGAACTCGCCATCGAGCCGAGCAAAGCAGTGCCGGCGACCGTCATCAAGAGCGCCGGCGGCAGCGCGCCGAACAGGCCGACCAGCGAGGCGCCGAACAGCGCGATCAGGCTCCACCACAAGGCGTAGAACACGCCGGCGATCCAGCGCCTGGCCGGATCGGGGTGTGCCTCGGGTCCGGTGCACAGCGCCGCCGAGATCGCCGCCAGGTTCGAGGTGTGCGCGCCGACGAAGGCGGTCGCCAGCGAAGCGGCGCCGGTCACCGCCAACACGGGCTGGCTCGGCGGCTGGTAGCCCGCGGCGCGCAGCACGGCGAAGCCCGGCAGGTTCTGCGACGCCATGGTGACGAGATAGAGCGGCACGCCGAGCCCGATCAGGGTCGCGGCATCCCATGCCGGTACCTCCACCACGAGCGTCGAGAGCCCGAGCGGCGGGATCGGCTTCACCAGCCCCAGCACCCAGGCGAGCGCCGCGCCGGCCACCAGCACGACCAGCGAGGCAAGCGTCGGCCAGACGTGGCGCATCACCAGGAACAGGACGATCAGCGACAGCACCAGCAACGGCTGGTGCGGCACCTGCTCGACCATCGCCACCACCAGCCGCAGCAGGATGCCGCCCAGCATGGCGGCGGCAATGCTCGTCGGGATCCGCTCGATCAGCCGGGCGAGCGGCCGGATGGCCGCGGTCAGCAGGATCAGCACGGCCGCCAGGACGAACGCGCCGACGGCGGCGCGCATGCCCGGCACGCCGGACGTCGAGGCGATCAGCGCCGCGCCCGGCGTCGACCAGGCCGTGATGATCGGCATGCGGTAGCGCAGGCTGAGCAACAGCGCGCTCGCCGCGGTCGCGATGCCGAGGCCGGAGACCCACGAGCTCGCCTCGGCCGGCGTCGCGCCGACGGCCTGCGCCGCCGCCAGCACGATCGGCAACGTGCCGCCGACGCCGACGACCGTGGCGATCAGCGCCGCCGACGCGGCGGAAACGACGCCGGACCTCAGCTGTTGGCGCGCTCGATCATCGCCTGCAGCAGGATCTGGCAGCCGGCGCCGATGTCGGCCTTGCTCGCGTCCTCGACCTCGTTGTGGCTGATGCCGTCCTTGCAGGGCACGAACACCATCGCGGTCGGCGCCACCCGCGAGACGTAGCAGGCGTCGTGACCTGCGCCGCTCACGATGTCCATGTGCGGGTAGCCGGCCTGCTCGGCACAGCGGCGCACGGCGTCGACCAGCTCCGTGGCAAAGGGCGACGGCGGGAAGTACCAGATCTGCTCGATCTTCGCGTCCAGCCGATGGCGCTTGGCGATGTCCGCCGCGGCGGCGCGCATCTCGGCATCCATCCTGGTGAGCTCGCCGTCGTCGGGGTGGCGGAAATCGATGGTCATGAGCTCGCCGTCGTCGGGATGGCGGAAGTCGATGGTCATGAACACCTGGCCGGGGATGGTGTTGCGCGACTGCGGCTTGCTCTCGAGCACGCCGACTGTCGAGCGGCCGTTGGGCCGGTTGCCGATCTCGCGGCACTCCACGATCAGCTCGGCGGCACCGACCAGCGCGTCGCGCCGGCCCTCCATCGGCGTGGTGCCGGCGTGGCTCTCCATGCCGGTCCAGGAGGCCTCGTACCAGCGCTGGCCTTGAGCGCCGGTGACCACGCCGATCGTCTTGTTCTCGCGCTCGAGGATCGGCCCCTGCTCGATATGCGCCTCGAAGAAGGCACCGACCGGCCGGCCGCCGACCTTTTCCGGGCCGTCGTAGCCGATCTTGTTCAACGCCTCGGCGAAGCT
>VBAF01000395.1:3715-3997 GCA_005884705.1 Alphaproteobacteria bacterium | reverse complement strand
CGCCGTTACCGCCTTCGTGCTGCGCGAGACCGTCAAGCTCCTGCACCCGGTAATGCCGTTCATCACCGAGGAGCTGTGGGACAAGCTCGGCCATCGCAGCCGTCACGGCATGCTGATCGGCCAGCCCTGGCCCACGCCGCCTGCGATCGACGCGGCGGCCGGCGCCGAGATGGGTTGGCTGGTGAGGCTGATCTCCGACATTCGCTCGGCCCGCTCGGAGCTGAACGTGCCGGCCGGCGCCAAGCTCAAGCTCCTGGTCGTCGGCGCCGACGGGACGACCCA
>VBAF01000395.1:3186-3709 GCA_005884705.1 Alphaproteobacteria bacterium | reverse complement strand
GCCTCGAGACGCATCGCGCCGCAATCGAGCGGCTGGCCCGCATCGAGGGCATCGAGCCGGCCGCGGCGGCGCCCAAGGCCGCGCTGCAGATCGTGCTCGGCGAGGCGACCTATGCGCTGCCGGTCGGCGAGGTGATCGATCTCGCGGCCGAGGGCGCGCGGCTGCAGAAGGAGATCAAGAGGCTCGGCGACGAGGTCGGCAAGATCGACGCCAAGCTCGGCAACGCCAACTTCGTCTCGCGTGCACCCGAGGAAGTGGTCGAGGAGCAGCGCGAACGCCGCGCCCAGGCCGAGCAGGCCCGCGACCGGCTCAGCACCGCCCTCGAACGACTCGGCGCCTGACCGCGACTTGCGCGGCGTTCAGCGCAGCGGCTTGGTCCACCAGTTCGACGCGATCGTGAGATCGGAGCGGCGCAGCACCTCGGCCTTGGCGAGGTCGCGGTCGGCGCAGACTGCCACGATCTGCGCCGCGCCATGCTCGTGCAGCAGGGTCGAGACGTGCGACAGCAGCGCCTCGCCGATGG
>VBAF01000395.1:0-3151 GCA_005884705.1 Alphaproteobacteria bacterium | reverse complement strand
CCAATGGCGCGGGTCGACGACCGCGAAATCGTCGATCAGGTAGGTGTCGCCGCCCGGTGCGTAGACCGGCGGCGCCTGGAACGGCCGCGCAATCAGGACGCCCAGGATCTGGCCGCTTTCGGTCGCGACCAGGAAGCAGGTCTGCGGCTCGCCGAGCAGCGTGCCGAAGAACGTCCCGGTGGTCGCCGCCGAATCGGCGGCCTTGTGCCAGAAGGTCGGCTGGTATTTCTGGTATTGCCGGCGCTGGCTTTCGACGATGGCGACGACCGCCTCGAGATCCGATGCGGTCGCTCGCCGGACGTCCATGGTCGCTTACGAGGCCTTGCGCAGGTCCGGCACGTAGGGCCGCGACGCGAAGTGCTCCTGGTCGTCGCCGCTGGCGAAGCGCAGGCCGGCGCGGCGCAGCTCGCCGTCGTCGACCTTGTCGAGCGGCACGTAATAGCGATCGTCGCTTTTGGTGAAGGTGTCGTTGTCGACGCGGTTGTAGCAGATCAGCAGGGTCCAGCGCCGGTTGGCCGAGCGGTTGGCGTCCGAACGGTGGATGGCGTTGCAGTGGAAGACCAGCGCATCGCCCGGCTCGAGCTCGCAATACTCGACCGGACACTTGTCGAGGATGTACGGCATGCGCTTGGGATCGACCTCGTTCTGGGTCGGCGACAATGGCGTGTGGTCGATCCGGCCGAGCCGATGCGAACCCGTGGCGATCTGCAGGCAGCCATTCTCGCGGTTGGTCTTGTCGAGCGCGATCATCACCGATAGCAGGTCGGGCCGCAGGCAGCCGTTGTAGTACCAGTAGCCGTAGTCCTGGTGCCATTCCCAGGCGCCGCCGACTTCCGGCTCCTTGGCGGTGAGCTTGGACTGGTAGTGATAGACGTCGCCGCCCAGCAGATGCGCCGAGGTGTCAACCATGCGGGCGCAGCGGGCGGCGAGGCCGTAGACGGAATCGCCGGCGCGATTCCATAGCGCAATACGGGTCGAGCGGCCTTCGCCGTCGCGGCGGTCGAGGATGCTCGAGCGCACCGCCGGATCCTTCTCCATCGCATCGGTGAGCAGCTTGACCTCGTCGGGCGCGAACAATCCGCGGGCGTAGGTGAAGCCCTTTTGGTTGAATTCGGCCGTCTGCGCGGCGTTGAGGACGTTGGGCATGGCGCGTTTCCTTTGCCCCAGACTATCACCTCAGGGCCTTGATTTCCTCCGGATTGAGGCCGGCCTCGACCAGCACCCTCTCGGTGTGCTCGCCGAGGCCCGCGACCTTGGGCCCGCTCTGCAGCCTCGAGCCGGAGAAGCGGAACGGTGGAGCGGGCGACAGGTACTTGCCGGCGCTGTCCTCGATCTCGCAAAGCGAGCCACGATGGGAGACTTGCGGGTCCTGCAGCGCCTCGGTCACGGTGAGGTAAGGGGAACACGGCACGCCGTGCTTCTCGAGCGCCGCGACGCACTCCTTGACCGTCAGCGTCTTGGACCAGCTCTCGAACTCGTCGACGAACTGGTCCCAGTTCATGCGGCGATCCTGGTACTTCTCGAAACGCCGGTCGGTCAGCCAGTCACGCCGTCCCGCCGCCGTCGCCATGTCCTGGAAGGTCCGCTCGCTCGCCGTGGCGAGCATCACGTAGCCGTCCTTGGCCTCGACCGGGCCGTACATCGGCCGCGACGGCATCTCGAAGTCGAACTGTGCGCGATTGACCTCGCCGAGCAGCATGCCGACCAGCGTCTCGAACATCGAGACGTCGACCATCTGGCCTTTGCCGCTCACGTCGCGCTGATGGAGAGCGGCGAGGATGGCGCCCAGCGCATAGGCGCCCGAGGCATAGTCGGCGACGAAGATGCCGCAATTGTCCGGCCGCTCGCGACCCTGCTGGTAGAACAGATGGGCCCGGTCGTAGCCGGTCGAGGCATGGATGACCGGCGCGTAGGCGGGACGGCCGGCGGCGGGGCCGGTCTGGCCGTAGCCGGAAATGGCGCCGTAGACGAGCCGGGGATTGATCTTGGCGAGCTCGGCATAGTCGAGGCCGAGCCGCTTCATCACGCCCGGCCGGTAGTTCTCCAGGACGATGTCGACCTTGGCGACCAGCTTCTTCACCGCGGCGATCGCTTCGGGCTTCTTGAGATCGAGCACGATCGAGCGCTTGCCGGCATTGAGCTGGCCGAACATCGTGCCCTGCCCGTCGCGCTGCACCGGCCGGCTGCGCATCAGGTCGCCTTCCGGCGATTCGACCTTGATCACGTCGGCGCCCATGTCGGCCAGCAGCCGTGCGCAATGCGGCCCGGCGATGGTGGTCGAGAAGTCGAGCACGCGGACATCGGAAAGCGGCCGCGGGTGGTCGGTCATGCGTGTCACCTGGCGATGAGGATGAGGACGACGCCGCCTACCACCAGGGCGCTGCCGAGCCATTCGCCGGCGGACGGCCGCTCCTTGAGCACGAGGTGGGAGGCGATGAAGGTGAAGACCAGCTCGATCTGGCCGACCGCGCGCACCAGGGCGGCGTTCTCGAGCGTCATGGCGAGTGCCCATCCGGCCGAGCCGAGCACGCTGAAGATGCCGACCCAGATCGACGATCGCCAGTTGACCCAGACCTTGCCGATCTGCGGCCGGTCGCGGCGCGCCAGGTAGAGCGCCATCAGGACCACCTGGATGCTGTTCATGCAGGCGAGCACCGTGATGCCGCGCACCAGGAAGTCGCCCTCGGGCAGCAGCTTGGAGGCTTCGCGAATGGTGCCCGCGGCAATGGCGAAGATGGCGCCCGAGGCGATGCCGAACTGTGCGCCCTTGTGGGTGAGGTCGGCCAGCACCGAGCGCACATTGGCGAAGTTGCCGCGCACGCTCAGGATCGCAACGCCGCCCAGGCAGACCAGGATGCCGATCCAGGCGCCGAGCTTCAGCGACTCATGGGCGATGAAGGTGGCGAACAGCGCCACGAACACCGTCTCGGTCTTGGAATAGACCGTGCCGACGGCGTAGTTGCGCAGTGCGAAGGCATGGATCATCAGCGAGGTGGCGACGATCTGGGCGACCCCCGCGATGGTGACCAGCAGCAGAAAGCTCCAGCTGATGTGCGGCACTTGCCGGCCGGTGCCGAACACCAGGACGGCCAGCATCCCGAGGGCGAGCGGTGCGCCGTAGAGGTAGCGCACGAAGTTGGCGCCATCGACG
>VBAF01000387.1 GCA_005884705.1 Alphaproteobacteria bacterium | reverse complement strand
ACCAGGTCTTGCTCGGCAGCACCACGCTGCAGGTCTCGGCGACCGACCATTATCGACGGCCGCCGATGGAAGCAGGCCAGCCGGTCGCCGTCCGCTTCCATCCCGAAGGCATCCACGTGCTCGGATAGATTCCTCCCCATGGGGAGGTGCCCGCGTAGTCGCGGGCGGAGAGGTCATGAGCATCGGTTGCGGCGTTCTTGACTATTCTGAACCGTGCGGGCTCTCGCGCTTGATTACAAACGCTGCCGCCCGCCGTAGCTTCGGCTGCGCCGAAGCTACTTATCTAGCCAGATGTCCTCGAAGCGGAAGCCGTTGTAGACGCTGTTCACGTTTGCGACGTAGCCCTTCACGAAGGGCTGCATGCAGATCGCGGCGCGGTTCCACATGATGACCGGCCGGGCATTGTCCTCGAGCAGCTTCTTGTCGATCTCCCAGACGAGCTTCTTCCGCTCGGCCATGTCGGTCATGGCCGACTGCTTCTCCATCAGCTTCTCGATCTCGGGATTGCAGTAGCCGGTGTAGTTGCGGTCCGACTTGCAGGAGAAGTTTTCGAAGTAGTTCTGGTCGGGATCGTCGACGCCGTTGCCCGTGGTGTTGAGCCCGACCGTGTATTGCTTGCGCCCGACCTTGGTGAACCATTGCGCCGTCTCGACGATCTCGACCTCGGCGTCGATCCAGATCTCCTTGAGCTGGCCGGCCAGGATCACCGCCGGGTCCTTGTAGAGCGAGATGCCCCGGGTCGAGACCTTGAGGGCGAGGTGCTTGTCGGGCCCGTAGCCCGCCTTTTTCATCAGCTCGCGAGCCTGCTCGCGGTTCTTCGCCACGTCCGGGCCGTAGCCCGGCACGGTGGTGAAGATTTCCGGGGGCAGGCCCCACACGCCGTCGGTCGGCGGCTGCATCGTCCCGCCGAGCAGGGCGTCGCCCTGGTTCAGGATGTCGATGAACGCCTTGCGGTCCATCGCGAGGTTCAGCGCCAGCCGCAGGTCGGGATTGTCGAACGGCGGCGCATCGCGATTGAGGATCAGGTTGGTGGTGTTGTTCATCGATGTGACCTGGCACGCCGCGGTCGGCATCTGGGTCTTGATGTCCTTGAGCAGCGGGATCGTGACCTCCCAGGGGAAGACGATGTCGAAACGGCCCGACATGAAGCTCAGCATCGCCGTGCCGCGATTGGGCACGATGGTGAAGTCGATGCCGTCGAGATAGGGCTTGCCCTTCTTCCAGTAGTCGGGATTGCGCGTGACCTTGATGCCTTCGTTCTGCTTGAACTCGACGAACTTGAAGGGTCCGGTGCCGACCGGCTTGGTGCGCATCGTCGCCGCCGGCACGTGGCAGGGATACATCGGCGAGTAGCCCGACGCGAGCAGCGAGGGCAGCGACGGCTGCGGCCGGTTCAGATGCACCGTCACCTCGAGCTCGCCGTCGGCCGTGACCTTGTCGACGTTGGTGTACCAGGTCTTGCGCGGGTTGCCGCGCAGCTTGTCCTCGCCCTTGCCGGTCAGCAGATCGAAGGTGCAGACCACGTCCTTGGCCGTGAACGGCTTGCCGTCATGCCATTTCACGCCCTCCTGCAGCTTGAAGGTCAGGTCCTTGCCGTCGGCGCTCCACGCCCACGACTTGGCGAGGTCGGGAATGATCGACTGCGGGCTGTTCTGGGCGACGTTCTGGTTGTAGACGACGAGGTTGTTGAACAGCCCCATCATCGGGATGACCGTCGAATTGGTCGACGATTCGTGGATCGAGAGCGTCGGCGGGTTATCGCGGTGGTACATCTTGAGGACGCCGCCGCTCTTCTGGGCCAGCGCCACGCCACCGGAGCAGACGAGAGCGGCCACGAGAGTGGCCGCCGATAACACTGTACGCATCGAACGTTTCCTTCCCTGATCGTGTCGCGTGTCTCCCGGCGCGGGGCCGCGGCTTCGTTGCGACGACATTCTACATTGCCCGCATGCGCGCGACAGGCTCAAATCGCATTCGCACCGCAAACCAAGGAACCGCAATGAAGACTTCGAAGATCCGCTGGCTCGTGACGATGGCGTCACTGGTCGTCGCCTTGGGCGCCGGCGGTGCCGCCCAGGCGCAGAAGAAGGTCGTGGTCTATACGTCCAACGACAGCACTCTGAACGACCTGGTGTTCGGCGCCTTCAAGAAGGAGACCGGCATCGAGGTAGAGCCGGTCGCGGCGGGCTCGGGCGTGGTCATGCGCCGCCTGCAGGCCGAGAAGGCGCGGCCGCTGGGCGACATCATCTGGGGCGTGAGCCGTTCGCTGCTGCAGACCAACAAGGCGCTGTTCGAGCCTTACGCCTCGAAGAACAAGGCGGCGACGCCCGCCGAGTATCGCGACCCCGACGATCTGTGGATCGGCAACAACCTCCATCTGCTGGTGATTCTGCAGAACACCAAGCTGGTGCCGGCCGACCAGGGGCCGAAGAGCTGGGCCGACCTGCTCGATCCCAAGTGGAAGGGCAAGATCGCCTTCACCGATCCGGCCAATTCCGGATCGGCCTACGCGACCGTCACCCTGCTGGTCGACCTGTGGGGCGGCGGCGATGCCGGCTGGAAGAAGGTCGGCGAGCTGTTCAAGAACCTCAAGGTGCTGAACCGCTCCTCGCTGGTCTTCCAGGGCGTCGGCAACGGCGAGTATCCGCTCGGCATCTCGCTCGAGTATGCCGGGCCGATGTGGGCGGCCGGCGGCGCGCCGGTCAAGGTCGTCTATCCCGCCGACGGCACGACCGCCTCGATGGAGGGCGTCGCCGTCGTCAAGGGCGGCCCCGATCCGGAGCAAGCCAGGGCGTTCGTCGACTACATCAACGCCAAGGCTGTGCGCGAGATGATCCTCAAGGCGACCTTCCGTCGCCCGACCCGCAGCGACGTCGATCTCGCCAAGCTGCCGGGCGACATGCCGCCGATGTCGGCGGTCAAGATCGCCAAGTACGACGAGGAAGGCTGGACCGAGCAGCGCACCAAGACCCTCGAGCGCATCAAGGACGTGATCCAGGAGTCGCGGTGAGGGTCGCTCGTCGTCTCGACCGAAGCCGAGCGCAGCGAGGCGGAGTGGAGAGACCTTTTTTCGGCACCGAAGAGCTTGTTGTTGAGAAAAGGTCCCTCCGCTTCGCGCCTGCGGCGCTCCGGTCGGGACGACGGAACCGATGACAAAAATCACCATCTCCAACGTCAGCCGCACCTTCGGCACGGTGCGAGCAGTAGACGGTGTCGACCTGACCGTCGAAGAGGGCGAGTTCTTCACGCTGCTGGGGCCGTCGGGCTGCGGCAAGACCACGTTGCT
>VBAF01000386.1 GCA_005884705.1 Alphaproteobacteria bacterium | reverse complement strand
CCCAGCCGAGTGGCGCCAGCGTGCGCTCGATGTTGGCGATCTCGTTGTAGGTGATGATCAGCGGCGTGACGCCGTCGAGGAATTGCATGGAGGCGTCAGGCGGCCTTGCGCATCGCCCGCGCGCGGTGCTCCGTCATCCAGCGCCATGCCGTCTCGATCATGGTGTCGAGGTCCGAATGCTCGGGCTTCCAGTCCAGCGCCGATTGCGCGAGAGCGGGATCGGCGACCAGCACCGGCGGGTCGCCGGGCCGCCTCGGCTCGGCCTTGACCGCGATCCGGCGCTGCGTGATCGCGCGCGCCCGGGCGATCACCTCGTTGATGCTGGCGCCGTGACCGGCGCCGAGATTGTAGGCGGCGAACGAGCCCTCGCGGCAGGCCGAGAGCGCCGCGACATGGGCGTTGGCGAGATCGGTGACGTGCACGTAGTCGCGGATGCAGGTGCCGTCCGGCGTGTCGTAGTCGGCGCCGAACACCGCGATGTGCGGCCGTTCGCCGTGCGCCGCCTGCAGCACCAGCGGGATCAGGTGCGTCTCGGGCTCGTGCTCCTCGCCGGCCTCGCCGCCCGCATCGGCGCCGGCGGCATTGAAATAGCGCAGCGCCACGGCGCCGAGGCCGTGGGCGGCGCAGGCGTCGCGCAGGACCTGCTCGCCCATCAGCTTGGAGCGGCCGTAGGGATTGATCGGGTCCTGGCGCAGGCTCTCGACGATCGGCAGCGCGGCCGGCACGCCGTAGGTCGCGCAGCTCGAGGAGAAGACGATCTTGCCGACGCCGTGCGCGCGCATGGCCTCGATCAGGGTCAACAGGCCGCCGACATTGGTGCGGTAGTAGCGCGTCGGCTCGCGGTTGGACTCGCCGACATAGGCGAGCGCGGCGAAGTTGATCACGGCGTCGGGCCGGTGGCGCGCCAGTCCGGCACCGAGCGCTTGCGGATCGTTGATGTCACCCTGTTCGAACGGTCCCCACTTGGCGGCCCATTCGTGGCCGGTATGCAGATTGTCGAACACGACCGGCGTGTGCCCGGCCGCGGCCAACATCTTGCAGGTATGCGAACCGATGTAGCCGGCGCCACCGGCGACCAAGACGCGCACCAAAACCCCCAGACCCGGACCGAGGCTGCTCTGTGGTCGCTATAGGGGAAGATTTTGGCCGAAACCAGTTGCTTTCACCAAACTTGCAATATTATCCGTGACAAATCCGCCCCGGCGGGTTGACGCTCGAAGCGCAAGCGAGCAAACGAACGCCCGTGTTTCCTGATAAGTCAAAGGCTTGAGGACATGTCTAAGGATGATCTCGTCGTCGTGACGGGCGCCGGTGGCTTCATCGGCGGCCATCTGGTCAAGGTGCTGCAGGAGCGCGGCCACAAGAAGATCCGGGCGGTCGACGTGAAGCCGCTCGCCGAGTGGTACCAGAAGCATCCCGGCGTCGAGAATCAGGTGGGCGATCTCGCCCTGCTCGAGGCCTGCCGCGCCGCCGCCAAGGGCGCCCGCATGATCTACAATCTCGCCGCCGACATGGGCGGCATGGGCTTCATCGAGACCCACAAGGCCGAGTGCATGCTGTCGGTGCTGACCAGCACCCACATGCTGGTCGCCGCCCGCGAGGCCGGCACCGAGCGGTTCTTCTATTCATCCTCGGCCTGCGTCTACAACGGCGACAAGCAGACCGACGCCAATGTGACGGCGCTCAAGGAAGCCGACGCCTACCCCGCCCTGCCGGAGGACGGCTACGGCTGGGAGAAGCTGTTCAGCGAGCGCATGGCGCGCCACTTCCGCGAGGATTTCGGCATCGCCACCCGGGTCGCGCGCTACCACAACGTCTACGGACCGGAAGGCACCTATGACGGCGGCCGCGAGAAGGCGCCGGCCGCGATCTGCCGCAAGGTCATTGCCGCCAAGCTCTCGGGCAAGCACGAGATCGAGATCTGGGGCGACGGCGAGCAGACCCGCTCGTTCATGTACATCGACGACTGCACCCAGGGCACCATCAAGCTCGCCCAGAGCGACATCATCGAGCCCTTGAACATCGGCTCGGACGAGCTGGTGAGCATCAACCGGCTGGTCGACATCGTCGAGAAGATCGCCGGCGTGAAGCTGAAGCGCAGCTACAAGCTCGACGCGCCCAAGGGCGTGCGCGGCCGCAACAGCGACAACGCGCTGATCAAGAAGCTGATGGGCTGGGCTCCTTCCATCCGTCTCGAGGACGGCATGGAGAAGACCTACAAGTGGATCCACGACGAGATGACCTCGGGCAAGGTCTCGGTCGTCAACGCGCTGCCCAAGCAGGCGCTCGCCGCCCAGTAATCTTCCGCTGGGGGCGCGTCACTCCAGTGACGCGTCATATCTTCAAACCAGCACTGCCGTAAGGCCAAAGCCTTGGCTCGGTCACGAGCCCCGCCTTGACCGGATTCTGATCGATATGTTTCTCGGACGCGCTGAAGTGCGCCTCGTTGCGAACAAGGCGGTCCCAATATTCGGTCTGCCAGAAGGCCCCGGAACGCCCGAGCTGTTCGTTGGCCTTTCGCGCCGTAAAGCGCTTCCATGAACTGACGCTCGTTCCGAGCGGGTGATCCGGCATGACAGTGAAGAGGACATGCACGTGGTTCGGCATGATCGTCCAACCGTGCAGTCGATAGCGCACGCCGTCGAACGCGAGGAAGGCATCCTCGACAAGGCGAGCAATTGGCTCTGACCTCAGCCAGCACTCACCCCATCCATGATCCAGCACCTCTTGACGCGAGCTCTCGGGGCGCTCGGCGCTGCCGAGCCGAGCCAATGCTGCCTCAGGCAGGCTGTCGGCCAGACGAAAGGTGACGAACTGGACGACGTCCTGAGAGTCGAAATGCGGGAGGTAGTTTCGCGAGTGCCAACCTTTGTGACTCATCGGCCTCATGACGCGTCACTGGAGTAACGCGCCCCCAGCGGAATACTAGCGGCCGATGCCGCGGACTTCCTTGTTGCTCTTCAGGAGCTT
>VBAF01000385.1 GCA_005884705.1 Alphaproteobacteria bacterium | reverse complement strand
CGAGGTCACGCCCTGGAAGCACGAGCTGGTGCCGATCGGATCCCAGAAGATCTGCGCGTCCATGTGGGTGTGGCCGTCGACGAAGCCCGGCGCCACGACGCGGCCCTCGGCATCGACGGTGTCTTTTGCGCTCGCTCCGGTGAGGCGGCCGATCTCGGCGATCTTGCCGTCCTTCACGCCCACGTCGCCGCGATAGCGCGGTAGTCCCGAACCATCGACGATCATGCCGTTCTTGACGATTAAGTCGAAGCTCATGGTCGACCTCCCTGCACCCTGCGCGGCCGCTCCGCGCCCGCGCCATGATCGAATGCCATTGGCGGTCCTCCGGTGTGACGCCTAGGATAACTCAACGAACACGCGAGGAAACCATGGAATTCGGCGTTTTGTTTACATCCCATCCGAATCCCAAGGAGGAGCCCTACCCGCACCGCGAGGTGCACGCCCGCACAACGGAAGAGGTGATCGAGGCCGAGCGTCTGGGCTACGACACCGCCTGGATCGCCGAGCATCACTTCGCCACCAGCTACGGCATCATGCCGGACTGCTTCGCCTACATGGCGTATCTCGCGGCCAAGACCAGCCGCATCAACATCGGCGCCGCCGTCATCACCCTCCCGCTCTACGATCCGATCCGGGTGGTCGAGAACACCTCGTTCGTCGACATCCTGTCGAACGGCCGGGTGCGGCTGGGTGTCGGCTCGGGCTATCGGCCCTACGAGTTCGAGGGGCTGGGCAAGGACTTCGAGGGCCGGCGCGACATGGTCGAGGAGGCGATCGGCCTGATGTTCGACGCCTGGCACCGCCATCGCTGGGACCACAAGGGCAAGTACTTCAGCGGCACGGTGCAGGGCGACTACGAGATGCTGCCGCATCCGATCCAGATGCCGCATCCGCCGCTCTACATGGCGGGCGGCACCGACCGCTCGATCGGCTATTCGGGCCGCAACGGCTTCGGCTTGATGCTCTCGACCCTGCCCGGCGTCGAGACGCTGGCGGCACAGACATCGCTCTACAAGCGCGAACTCGCCAACGCCTCGGCCGAGCGCCGCAAGAACCCGGCGGCCGGCAACATCGACATCGCGCGCTGGGTCTATATCGCCGATTCCGACAAGGAGGCGCGCGCCGACACCGAGGCGGCGATCGTCAAGCACATCTCCCACTTTGGCGGCACCGGCACCAGCGGCTATCTCGGCTCGGTGTCGGAGAAAGGCAGCGCGATCAACTATGACGACCTGCTCGCCACCACGCTGCTGCACGGCTCGGCCGAGACCGTGATCGGCCGGCTTCGCGAGATGCAGGCGCGCACCGGCATGACGTCTCTCTTGCTCCATTATCCGCCCTACTATGGGCACGACAAGGCGATGAAGAGCCTGCGGCTGTTCGCCGAACGGGTGATCCCGGCGTTCCGGCCGCCGGCGCGCCGCGCCGTTGCGGCGGAGTGAAGAACAACACGTCGCTCGGCGCCATTCTGACCGTCGCATCCATGCTGGCCTTCGCCAGCATGGATGCGATCAGCAAGTGGCTGGTCGCCGACTATTCGATCGGCCAGATGATGTGGATCCGCTACGGCGTGTTCTGCGTCTTCGCCTGGCTGGTGGTGCGCAAGCGCGGCCTCGGCCAGGCGCTGCGCTCGCAGCGGCCGGTGCTGCAAGCAACGCGCGCGCTGCTCGCCGTGGTCGAGAGCGCGGTCTTCGTGTCGCCGCTGATCGTGATCGCGCTCGGCGCGCTGCTACTCGGTGAGAAGGCCGATCGTACGCGCTGGCTGGCGGTGGCCGCCGGCTTCGCCGGTGTGCTGCTGATCGTGCGGCCCGGCTTCCGCACGCTCGACTGGCCTCTGCTGATCCCGCTCGTGGGGGCGCTGCTGTGGGGCGTCTACCAGTTGATGACGCGCCTTTCCGTCCGCACCGATTCGCCCGACACCACCCTGGTCTGGTCGGCGTTCGTGGCCTTCATCGCGATGAGCTTCGTCGGCCCCTGGTACTGGCAATGGCCCGACGCCTGGGCGTGGTTCCTGCTGCTGGTGACCGCTCTGCTCGGCGCGATTGCGCATTACATGCTGATCCGCGCCCTCGACTACGCCGAGGCAAGCGCGGTGCAGCCCTACAGCTACACGCTGCTGGTCTGGGTCACCGTGCTGGGTGCCATCGTGTTCGGCGACTTCCCCGACGGCTGGACGATAGCCGGCGCGGCCGTGATCGTGGCCAGCAGCCTCTACACCTGGCGGCGCGAGAAGCTCAGCGCGGCCAAGCCCTGAGGTTCACCAGCCCGCCATCGATCGGCAGGGTGATGCCGGTCACCCAGCGCGCTTCGTCCGACGCGAGATAGACCGCACCGTAGGCGATGTCCCAGGCCGTGCCTTCGGTCTTCATCGGCACCATGTTCTTGCGCCGCTCGCGCGCCTCGGCGCCGAGATGCGCCACCATCGGCGTGTGCACCGAGCCCACCACGATGCAGTTCGCCCGGATGTTCTGGGTCGCATAGTCGGCCGCGACCGACATGGTGAAGCCGTGCAGCCCCGCTTTCGCCGTCGAATAGGCGACCGCGCCGGGGCTGCCCATCAGACCGAGCGCGCCGGCAATCGACGACACCATGATCACCGAGCCGCCGCCGCCTTGCTTCATGCGCGGCAGGCAGGCCCTGGTGCACAGCATGGTGGTGGTGAGGTTGGCCTCGATCACCTTGTGCCAGTCCTCGAGCTTGACCGTCTCGGGCGTGCCCGGCGCGCCGATGCCGACATTGTTGTGCAGGATGTCGAGCCGGCCGTACGTCTTGACGGCGTGCGCCGCCATCGCCTCGCAGGCCTCGGGCTTGGCGACATCGCCCGCGAACACCGAGGCCTCGCCGCCCTCGCTTTTGATCTGCTTGGCGAGCTTGTCGGCCCGCTCGGCGCTGCGATTGACCAGCACCACCTTGGCGCCCTCGCGGGCGAACAGCAGGGCGGTCGCCATGCCGTTGCCGACGCCTTCGCCACGCGGCGCCGCCCCCGTGACCACTGCGACCTTGCCCTTCAGACGATCCGCCATTTCAATCTCCTCCCGCTTTAATGCTATGGGGTCGCGTCATGGCCAGCAACGACAACGACACTTTCGCGGGCGGCTGCACCTGCCGGCACGTCCGCTACCGCATCAAGTCCCGGCCGCTGTTCGTGCATTGTTGTCACTGCAGCTGGTGCCAGCGCGAGACCGGCACGGCGTTCGCGCTCAACGCCATGGTCGAGGCCGACCGGGTCGAGCTGACCTCGGGCGAGGTCGAACTGGTGCACACGCCGTCGGCGAGCGGCAAGGGCCAGAAGATCTGGCGCTGCCCGCAGTGCCGGGTCGCGCTGTGGAGCAACTATTCGGGCTCGGGCGACGGCGTGCGCTTCATGCGGGTCGGCACGCTCGACAACCCCGCGGCGATGCCGCCCGACATCCACATCTTCACCTCGACCAAGCAGCCCTGGGTCGTGTTGCCGCCGGGCGCCAAGGCGGTGCCTGAGTTCTACAAGCCCAAGGAGACCTGGCCGGCGGAGACGCAAGCGCGCTTCGCGGCCGTCCGCGGGAAATGAATAAGCAGACGCGCGACAAGCTAGTGAGGGTCGGCCTCAAGCCGGTCGCCGCGGCGCTGGCGCAGCGCGGGGTCAAAGGCCGCACCGTCACCAAGCTTCCCGCCGCCGATCCGTTCGCCGGCACGATCGCGCTGACCGTCGAATCCTGCCGCGCCGGCAGCGTGCTGGTCGCCGACCTCGCCGCGCCGGCTGCCGACCGCCTGCGCCAGCGCGGCATCGAGATCGTGTCGCGCCGCGAGCTGCGCGGCCTGCGCCCCGAGCCGGGCGATGGCCTGCTGCGCGACCGCGACAGCCTGGTCGTGATCCCGGCGGCGCTGGTCGAGGAGGTGGTGGAAGCCGCGGCCGAGGCGGTCGCTTTCGAGGAGTTCACCGCCGACCAGGTGGCGCAGGGCGGCGGCGTCTATGGCCTGCACATCCCGACGGGAGACCGCGCGCGCCAGGCCTTCGCGGCCTGGCGGCGCATGAAGGGCCGCTAGAACCGGCTGAGGTCGGCGATCGCGGCCGTCACCATGCGGGTGCCGACGGCGAGCATCAGCACGTCGCTGGCGACGCGCACATACTGGTAGCCGGCCGGCGCCGGCGACAGGCGCCCGAGCAACATCGGCGGCAGCGGCTCGTAGTAGACGCTCGACGGCAGCGGCTGTCCGACCGCCCACATCTTCTTCGCCTGACCCGGCGGCAGGCAGCCGTTGTTCTTCTTGGCGAGACCCGGCGGGCAGTTCCCGGCGGCGTATTCGGTGCGGTAGTAGCCGTACACCGCGTCACGGTCGCGATCCGGGACGACGTAATGCGAGTCCGATCCGCCGCCGCTGCTGCGGCCCGATCCGCCCGAAGAGGATCCGCCGCCGCCTTGCGCCTGAGGTGGTGGTCCACCCCCTCCGCCGCCACGCCCATGGCCCTTGTTGTCGGGCTGGGCTGTTGCGGGCAGCGCGAGCAAGATGCCGATGGCGGCGACAGAGACGACGTGGATCGGGCGCATGTGATCTCCTGCGTTCGCCCCTTACCCCCGCGGCCGACTATAGCCGGTCGACGGCCAATAGTCCGCCAGCCGGGTCGCCAGCCATCTGGCCAGCGTCGCGTTCACGTCGACCGGCTTCTCCTGCGCCATCCAGTGGCCCGACTTCACCACGACTTCGATGAGGTCCGAGCAGTCGCGGCGCATCGGCTCGGCGAGTTGCGACGTCATGGTCTCGCAGGTCGTGTCATACGCGCCGTGCAGGAACAGCACCGGCATGGCGAGCTTGCCGCCGTTCTTCGCCTGCCTGGCGTAGGCGCCGTTCTTCGTCAGCGCCGCCGTATAAGCCTCGAGGTCCTGTTCGGTGATGACGTCATCGTCGCGCGGCAGGTCGGGCCAAGGCCCGTCGCCGAACCAGCCGCCCCGCTTGCGCACGCCTGCGGTGAAGGCGGGCTTGCCGACAGACTCCGGGTTGCCCTTTCGGAACAGCGTCTTCACCACGCGGCGGATATCGGCCTCGAAATCCTTGTGCGCCTTCTCGAAGTTCTCGGCGTAGAAATACTGGTAGTCCCACTGGCCCACCGGATACTCG
>VBAF01000384.1:1017-9583 GCA_005884705.1 Alphaproteobacteria bacterium | reverse complement strand
AGGTTTGTCAGGTCGATGGCGCCGGCGTCGATCTCGATGAGGCTGTCCTCCTTTCCCGCCTTCGCCCGCAACTGCGGGTACTTCTGCTCCAGGATGCCGAGGACCTGTCTCCGAAAACTGCGCATGTCGGCGGACTGACCGAAAGCTGTCCGGATAGGCATCAATGCCGCCATTCCCACCAATGCACGTCGCCGCATCTCATTCCCCGAGTAATAGTGTCGTCCTTTGCAACTAGATATTACCTCATCTCCGCAGCCAATGTCAGCTTCTGGATGCCGGGCTCGGCCTCCGGCGACAGGATAATCGTGCCGCGCAGCCACCCACGGTTGCAGGCCATCACGAAGCGCCCCGCCAGGGCATGCGTGGGTTCGATCGACCCCAGCCTCCCCTCACCCAACTGCTGCTTCAGCCGGACCAGCTCGGCGTTGCGCAGAGGCGCCGGCGTGTCGAGCAGCAGGTTCTCGGCGAACACCGCTTCGGCCGTCTCGATGCGGCCGGCTGCGTAGGCCGCGACGACGGCGTCGACGGCGCGCTTCAGCCAGGGCGATGGCGGCGCGGGCGCGGGCTTGGGCTGGGCTGCCACGAACAATTCGGCGGCGCGCACGGTGATGCGCGACATCGGCGCGTAGGTGCGGTTGCCGAAGGCGAAGACGCCGACGCCCGTCTCGGGCAGGAACAGCATGTGGGAGCCGTAGCCCGGCAGGCCGCCGGGATGATGCAGGCGCCGGCCCAGCGTCGCATCGTCGGCATCGAACAGGCCATAGCCGTAGGCGCTCGCCGACCCGGCGCGGCCGCCGACGGGATCGGGCAGGAACGGCGGCGCATGGAACAATGCCATCTCGCGCACGCTGGCGCGCCGCACGGGCCCGGCCTCCGCATCGTCACGCGGCGGCCAGGCGCTCGACAGGAAGGCGACGTAGCGGGCGTAGTCGCCGGCCGTGGTGGCGAGGCCGCCCATCGCTCCCACTTCGCCGTCGGGCTCGACCCGCTCGCGCGAGAAGACGCCGTCGTCGCAGCGGTAGCCCCAGGCGAAGTCGTCGCGCGCCGCCGCGAGGGCGTCGAACGTGGTGCGGCTCATGCCGAGCGGCTCCAGGATCGTGCGCCGGACAAAGGCCTGGTACGGCTCGCCGCTCAGATTGGTCAGCACACGCCCGAGCAGCGCGTAGCCGAGATTGCTGTATTCGAAGGCAAGGCCGGGCGGGCGGGCGAACAGCCGGCCCTCGGCGATCAGCGCATCGAGCGCCCCAGGCGACATGCCGAGCACGCGATCGCCCCACGGATCGTCGGTCACGAAGCCCGCCGTGTGGGTGAGCAGATGCCGCACCGTCAGCGGGCCGCTGTCGCGGGTCGGCGGGGCGACCGCCGCGAACTGCGGGATGTACTCGGCGAGCGGCGCATCGAGCGCGAGCGTGCCGCGGTCGCGCAGCGACAGGATCGCGAGCGCGGTGATGCTCTTGGTCATTGAGGCGATGCGGAAGACGGTGGCCGGCGTGACCTTGCGGCCCGCCTCGATGTCGGCGACGCCGAGGGCGGTCACATGGACCAGCGCGCCATCCTGGACGATCCCGGCGACGAGGCCGGGGATGTTCTCCTGCCGGGCGAAGGCGGCGTAGGCAGCGTCGATCTCGGCAAGGAGAGGCGTCATGGCGCAAGCGTAATCCATGGCTTTAACCATTTCCTGCCGCCTTTCCGCCGCGGTTGCAGGAAAAAGTCGCCGCATGGGGAGAGCGAAAAGAGCCGGGACAGAGCCTGAAACAGCCGATCAGGCCGCCGACGAAGCGCTGCTGTCCTTGCTGGCGGCAGGCCTGCGGCTGCAATCGAGCGACAGCCTGTGGCGGGTGAGCGGCAACACGCTGCCGCACCGCGCGCTGCTGCGCGACGCCGGCGGCACCTGGAACCGGCTCGACCTGTGCTGGGAATTCACCGGCGCCGATCCGACCGCGACGCTTGCCGCGGCGATCGAGGCAACACCGGCCGTGCCCGGCCACAACAGCGGCGCGCCGGCCCAGGCCAAGCCGCACTATCACGGCCATCGCGCGCGGGTGCGCGAGCGCGTGCTGAAGGCCGGCATCGAGGCACTGGCCGACTACGAGCTGCTCGAGCTGCTGCTGTTCTACGCGATCGATCGGATCGACACCAAGCCGCTGGCCAAGCGACTGATCGAGCGCTTCGGCACCCTGGGCGACATCTTCGCGGCCGAACCGGCACAGCTGCGCGAGTTCGAGATCGACCAGCGCACGCTGGTGCTGTTCCGTGCCGCGCGCGAGGCCGGCCGGCGGCTGGCCGAGCGCAAGGTCAAGGACATGCCGGTGCTCGGCAACTGGCAGCAGCTCATCGACTACTGCCATGCCGCCCTGGCGCACGAGAAGACCGAGCAGTTCCGCATCCTGTTCCTCGACCGCAAGAACGTGCTGATCGCCGACGAGGTCCAGCAGCGCGGCACCATCGACCACACGAGCGCGCGCTCGAGCACGGCGCCGCCGCGCTGATCCTGGTGCACAATCACCCCAGCGGCGATCCCAAGCCGTCGCGCGACGACATCGAGATGACCAAGGAGATCGGCCGCGCCGCCGAAGCGCTCGGCATCGCCATCCACAACCACCTGGTGATCGGCCGCAAGGGCCATGCGAGCTTCCGCAGCCTCGGCCTGCTCTGACCGAGCCGTTTTTGCCGTTTTCGCCGTTTTTGCGCGGCCGCTCAAAACGGCGGCGCTCATTCGTTCAGCGCTGCGGTCAGCACTTGGTGATCGGCGCGCCGCATCTGCTCCTGCAGCGCCTTGAAGACGCGCGTCGCGGCCTGCGCGTCCTGCGGGGTGATGTCGCCGTTCATCATCGCCGAGGCAAGCGCGGCATGCTCGGTCAGAAGGTTGGACAGGCCGTCGCCCGGCGGCGGGTCGAGCTCGATCGGCCGATTGCGCCGAACCGGCCAGACTCGCTGCAGCACGATCTCGGTCGCCCGCAGATCGCCGCGGCGCGCGCGCTCGATGGTAAGCTGCATCAGCTCGTGCGCGACGCCGCTGCCGAGGCGATCGAGATCGCCGGCGACGGTGCTGACCGGATTGCGCGGCCGGCCGGGGCCGCCGGGATGGCCCTTGGCGAAGCAGCCATTGGCTTGGCGGAAATCGGAGAAAGATTCTGACATTGAGGACTCCTGAACACGAAGATCGCGCGCAGGATACTAAGGTCCCCTCGGCGGACCTATTCCGGGCATTGGCCCCGCGAAAAACCCGCCATTTACGGGCGTCGAATCGCCTTCCATTGCCCACAATGATCGCGCCGGA
This sequence comes from Alphaproteobacteria bacterium, assembly GCA_005884705.1. Taxonomy (GTDB): domain Bacteria; phylum Pseudomonadota; class Alphaproteobacteria; order Reyranellales; family Reyranellaceae; genus Reyranella. The sequence goes on along the minus strand of VBAF01000384.1, from coordinate 6,303 downwards.
AGCGCGCTATTCCACCGCCGCTCATCGCGATACCGCGGATTGCTGGGGAATCGCGCCGAATGCGGCGTGGGATTTCTTTTTCACGGCAAAGAAAAAGAGCGCAGCGCGGCTCAGTGCTGGCGCTGCTTCTTCGGGAAGTGGCCGACCACCTCGCGGTGTTTCGCGCTGCCGGGCCGCCATTCGCGCAGGCGCTGGAAGACGACATAGAGCATCGGAATCAGGAAGATGCCGATCGTGCTGGCGACCAGCATGCCGGCAAACACCGAAGTGCCGATGTCGCGCCGGCTGATCTGCGCCGCGCCGTGCGCCCACACCAGCGGGATCAGCCCGAGGATAAAGGCGAACGACGTCATCATCACCGAGCGGAACCGCATGCGCGCGCCGAGCGTCGCGGCATGGAACAGCTCGAGCCCCTTCTCGCGCTGCTCCTTGGCGAACTCGACGATCAGGATGCCGTTCTTGGCGGCGAGGGCGATCAGCACCACCAGGCCGATCTGGGCGTAGAGGTCGAGGGTGAGCCCGGCGATCAGGATGCCGCCATAGGCGCCGAGCACGCCGATCGAGACCGAGAGCAGCACCGGCATGGGAATGATCCAGCTTTCGTACAGCGCCACCAGGAAGAGATAGGCGAAGATCACCGCCAGCGCGAGGATCGGCCCGGTCTGCCCCGCCGCCTCGTATTCCTGGTAGGCAGTGCCGGTCCATTCGAAGGCGAAGCCCGGCGGCAACGTCTTGTCGGAGACCTCTTTCATGGCGACCAGCGCGTCGCCCGACGAGCGGCCGGGCGCCGGCGCGCCGTTGATGGTGATCGAGCGGTAGTTGTTGTAGCGGGTGATGACCTGCGGGCCCAGGACGAAGCGCAACTCGGCGATCGAGCGCATCGGCACCATCTCGCCCTGCTTGTTGCGCACCTGGATCTGCCAGATGTTGTCGATCCGCCGGCGGTCGGCCGCCTCGCCCTGGATGTTCACCTGCCAGGTCCGGCCGTAGAGGTTGAAGTTGTTGACGAAGAAGCCGCCGAGCGTCGACTGCAGCGCGGTGAACACGTCGTTCATCGACAGGCCGAGCGCCTGCGCCTTGTCGCGGTCGATGTCGAGGTAGATCGACGGGTTGGAGGCGGTGAAGGTCGAGAAGACGCGGGAAAGCCGCGGATCCTGGTTGGCCGCCGCGACCACGCCCTGCATGACCGCGCCCAGCCGCACCGGGTCCTGGCCCTCGAGCGCCTCGAGCTGGTACTCGAAGCCGCCGCTGGTCGACAGGCCGATGATCGGCGGCAGGTTGAAGGCGACGATGTTGGCGGTGCGGACCTGGGCGCCCTCGGCGAACATGCGCCGGATCAGCGCCTGCGCCGAGTCCGATGCGGCGCGGCGGTCCTCGAAGGGCTTCAGCTTGGCGACGGCGAAGGCTGCGTTGGATTCGTTGGCGCCGTCGAGCAACGAGAAGCCGATCACCGCGAACACGTCCTGGACCTGCGGCATGGCCTTCAGGATCGCCTCGACGCGGCGCATCGTCTCGCTGGTGCGCGATACCGAGGCGCCGTCGGGCAGCTGGACGTTGAGGAAGAACGCGCCCTGGTCCTCCTCGGGCAGGAAGCTGGTCGGCGTGATGCGCGCCAGCCCGAAGATGCCGGCGCCGATCAGCGCGACCAGCGGCAGCGAGATCAACGACATGCGGATCAGCCGCTGCACGATCCGCGCATAGCCGTCGCGCACGATATTGATGGCGCGCAGCACGTGGAAGATCGGCCCGCGCGTCGGGATCTCGTGGCGCAGGAAGATGGCGCACAGCGCCGGCGACAGGGTCAGCGCATTGAGCGCCGAGATCAGCATGGCGACGCTGATCGTCACCGCGAACTGGCGGAACAGCTGGCCCGAGATGCCGGGGATGAAGGCGACCGGCACGAACACCGAGAGCAGCACCAGGCTGATGGCGATGATCGGGCCGGTGATCTGGCGCATCGCCTCGAGAGTGGCCTCGTGCGGTGCCATGTGCGGGTTCTCCTGCATCACCCGCTCGACGTTCTCGACCACCACGATCGCGTCGTCGACCACGATGCCGATCGCCAGCACCAGGGCGAGCAGCGACACGGTGTTGGCCGAGTAGCCCATCAGCAGCAGGAAGGCGAAGGTGCCGATCAGGCTGACCGGCACGGCGACCGCCGGGATGATGGTGGCGCGGATGCTGCCGAGGAACAGGAAGACGACGATCACCACCAGGATGAAGGCCTCGCCACTTCCTTGATGGTGTCGTTGACGAAGACGGTCGAGTCGTAGACGACGCGCGCCTTGAGATCCTCGGGAAAGCGGGCGCTGAGCCGCTCCAGCGTCCGCCCGACCGCGGCGGCGGTCGCCACGGCATTGGCGTCGGGCGCCAAATAGAGCGCGACACCGACCGACGGCTGGCCGTTGATCCGGGTCTCGGTATCGGAGTTCTGCGCTCCCATCTCGACCCGGGCCACGTCGCTGACGCGCAGCACCGAGCCGTCTGGATTGGCGCGCACCACGATCTTCTGGAACTGCTCCGGCGTCGTCAGTGTCCCTTGCGTCTGCACGTTGAGCTGGAACTGCTGATCGTCCGACACCGGCCGGGCGCCGATGCGGCCGACCGGCGCCTGCACGTTCTGGCCCTGGATCGCCTGCACTACGTCGGACGGCGCGAGGTTGAGGCTGGTCAGGCGCTGGGTGTCGAACCAGATGCGCATCGAGTAGTTGAGCTTGCCGAACAGCAGCGCCTGCCCGACGCCCGGCACGCGCGACAGCTCGTCGAGCACGTTGATGGTCGCGTAGCTCGTGATGTAGACCGGCGAGAGCTTGCCGGTCTCGCTGTAGAGATTCATGAACTGCAGGATCGCGGCCGAGCGCTTGATCACCGTCAGGCCCTGGACCTGCACCGCCTGCGGCAGCTGCGGAATCGCGGTCTGCACGCGGTTGTTGACGTTGACCGTGGCGGTATCGGGATTGGTGCCGACCGCAAACGAGACGGTCAGGCTGTAGCTGCCGTCGTTGCCGCTGGTCGACTTCATGTAGATCATCTTGTCGACGCCGACGATCTGCGCCTCGAGCGGCTGGGCGATCGCGGCCTCGACGACGGCGGCCGACGCGCCGGGATAGCTCGCGGTGACCTGCACGCGCGGCGGCACGATGTCGGGGAACTGCGCCACCGGGATGCGCAGCATGGCGATCGCGCCCGCCAGGGTGATGACGATGGCAATCACCACGGCGAGCCGCGGCCGCCGGATGAAGGCGGCGGAGATCACGGCTTGGCGGGTCCGACCGCCGCGCCGGCCGGCGGCTGGACCCGCGGCGCGGCCGGGCCTGGCGCCACGACCTGGCCGGGACGCACCCGCTGGATGCCGTCGACGACCACCGTCTCGCCGTCGGCGAGGCCGGTCAGGACGGAGGCGAAGGCAGGCGTCGACTGGCCGAGCTTGACGCGGCGCTTCTCGGCCTTGTTGTCCTTGGCGACGACCAGCACGTAGTCGCCCTCCTGGTCGGCCAGCACGGCGGCGCGCGGCACGGCGAGCGCCTCGGTCGGCTGGACATCCTGCAGCACGGCCATCACCAGCTCGCTGTCGACCAGCAGTCGCTTTGGATTGGGCAGGACGCCGCGCAGCACCATGGTGTCGGTGTTGCCGCTCACCGAATTGTCGATGAAGTCGAGCCGGCCGGTCTGGTCGTAGAGGCTGCCGTCGGGCAGCCGCACGCGGATCACCAGCCCCTCGCGGCCGCCGCTCTTCTGCTGCAGGTCGATCACGGTGCGGGTCGGCACCGGGAAGACGACGTACATCGGATCCTGGCTGACGATCGACACCAGGGTGCCGCTGCCCGGATTGACGTAGTTGCCGGCGGTGATGGCGGTGCGGCCGATCTTGCCGTCGATCGGCGCCCGGATCTCGGTGTAGGCGAGGTTGATGTGCGCCTGCTGGAGCTGCGCTTCGGCCGCCAACACCTGCGCCTGCAGGGCCAGGTGGCCGGCGAGCGCGGTGTCGACATTGGCCTGCTGGCCGGCCGGCGTCTTGAGCAAGGCCTGGGCGCGGCCGAGCACGAGGCTGGCGTTCTGGAGCTGCGCCTTGAATTGCGCCACGGCGGCTTCGCGCGCCTGGACTTCGGCGCGAAACGGCCCCTGCTCCAGCCGATACAGGAGGTCGCCCTTTTTGACCTCGGTGCCTTCGCTGAACAGCACCTCCTCGAGGAAGGCCGCGACGCGCGCCACCAGGTTGACCCGGTTGGTCGCCTGGATGCGGCCGATATATTCGCTCGACTGGGTGATCGGCTGGCGCGTGGCGGCGACCACGCCGACGGCCGGTGGCGCCCCGCCGGGCTGTTGCGCCAGAGCCGGCCCACCGGCAAGCAGCGCCAGCGCCATGATCAGACGAGCCAAACCCACCCTGTTCTCACCGTTTCGTCTTGTTGTTTCGCAGTATACACATCCGGGGCCACTTGGGAGCGCAGTATGGCGGGCAAGACCTATGTCGGCATCGGCGGCTGGACCTTCGAGCCCTGGCGCGGCGTGTTCTATCCGGACGACCTGACACAAAAGCGTGAGCTCGAATATGCCAGCCGCAAGCTCACATCGATTGAAATCAACGGCACGTATTATTCGAGCTTCAAGCCGGCGAGCTGGGCCAAGTGGCGCAGCGACACGCCGGACGGCTTCGTGTTCGCGATGAAGGCCTCGCGCTTCTGCACCAACCGCCGCGTGCTGGCCGATGCCAAGGAATCGGTCGAGCGCTTCGTCGGCCAGGGCCTGGTCGAGCTCGGCGACCGGCTGGGACCGATCAACTGGCAGTTCATGGCGACCAAGAAATTCGACCCCGAGGACATCGCAGCCTTCCTGAAGCTGCTGCCCAAGCAGGCCGGCAAGCTGCCGCTGCGCCATGCACTCGAAGTGCGCAACGACAGCTTCAAGGACAAGCGCTTCTACGATCTCTGCCGCAAACACAATGTCGCGATCGTCTACGCCCACGACCAGGACTTCCCCTCCATCGACGAGCCGACCGCGGATTTCACCTACGCCCGCCTGATGGGCAGCCAGGACAAGGTGAAGACCGGCTACAAGCCGGCCGAACTCGACACCTGGGCGAAGAAGGCCAAGGCCTGGGCGAAGAAGGGCGACGCCTTCATCTACTTCATTTCGGGCGCGAAGGTGCGCAATCCGGCGGCCGCACAGGCGCTGATCGAGAGGCTCTGATCATGCTTCGCACGTTCCTGGTTCTGGCCGCCCTCGTCCTGCCGGTGCAGGCGCTCGCCGAGGTGCAGCCCTTCCCCGCCGGCTTCAGGATCGAAG
>VBAF01000384.1:0-980 GCA_005884705.1 Alphaproteobacteria bacterium | reverse complement strand
GGTCGCCGGCAACCATACCGTCGTCGTGCCCGACCTGCGTGGCATGGGCCTCTCCTCGCAGCCCGCCGGCGGCTACGACAAGAAGACCCAGGCGGTCGACATCGCCCGCCTGCTCGATGCCGCTCAAGATCGACAAGGTCGCCGTCGTCAGCCACGACATCGGCAACATGGTGGCCTACGCCTTCGTCGCGCAATTCCCCGAGCGGGTGACGCGCTGGGTGGTGATGGACGCGCCGCTGCCGGGGATCGGCCCGTGGGACGAGATCCTGAAGAGCCCGATGCTGTGGCACTTCAATTTCCGCGGTCCCGACATGGAGCGGCTGGTCGCCGGCCGCGAGCGCATCTATCTCGACCGCTTCTACAACGAGCTGTCGGCCAACCCGAAGGCGATCGACGAGGCGACGCGCCAGCACTATGCCGCGCTCTACGCGCGGCCCGGCAACATGCATTGCGCCTTCGAGCAGTTCGCGGCGTTCGGCCAGGACGCGACCGACAACAAGGCGCTGGCAGCCAAGGGCAAGCTTGCCATGCCGATCCTGGCCGTCGGCGGGGACAAGTCGTTCGGCGCCCTACAGGCCGACGTCATGCGCGTCGTCGCCAGCGACGTCACCGCCCAGGTGATCGCCAATTCAGGGCACTGGCTGATGGAGGAGCAGCCGCAAGCCACCATCGCCGCCATCAAGGCCTTCCTCGACCGATAGGCCTTTGCTTGATCTTCCCTCCCCCGTCTTCGGGTAGGGGAATCGCATATGCCAAATTTCTGTCGTCTCGACCGGAGCGCGAAGCGCGGAGCGGAGAGACCTTTTTTCAACGACGAGCGGCCTATCGCTGAAAAAAGGTCTCTCCGCGCGGCCCGGAGCTTGCCCCGAGGGCATCCGAGGGGGGCCTTGGTCGAGACGACGGGCAAGGCACATGCAATAGCCCTACCCCGCAGACGGGGGAGGGGAAGGCTCTTGACGTTTCGGCCTCGGCGGTCGATA
>VBAF01000383.1 GCA_005884705.1 Alphaproteobacteria bacterium | reverse complement strand
CGATCCATGCCGGCACCGTGGCGGCGCTGGTCGGCACCGCGCTGGTCATCCTGTTCATGCTGTTCGTCTACGGCCCGATCTTCGGCGGCTTCGCCTCGATCGCCATGATGGTCAACATGCTGCTGGTGTTCGCCGGCATGTCGCTGCTCGGCGCCTCGCTCACCCTGCCGGGCATCGCCGGCCTGGTGCTGACGGTCGGCATGTCGGTCGATTCCAACGTGCTGATCTACGAGCGTGTGCGCGAGGAGCGCGAGAACGGCCGATCACCGTTCAGCGCGCTCGCCACCGGCTACGACCGCGCGCTGACCGCGGTCATCGATTCCAACCTGACGGCGCTGATCGCGGGCGTGCTGCTGTTCGGCATGGGCTCGGGCCCGATCAAGGGCTTCGCGACCTCGCTGACGCTCGGCCTCTTGACCCATCTCTTCACCGCGACGGTGTTCACCCGGATGCTGCTGGCCGTCTGGGTGCGCTGGCGGCGGCCGACGGAACTGCCGGTCTGACCATGCTCTGGAAACCGCATCACCTCATCCGGAAACGGACCAGCTTCGACTTCCTCGGCAAGCGCAAGATCGCGCTCCTGCTGTCGACGGTGATCAACCTTGCGGCGCTGGTCGGCGTCTTCGTGTTCGGCCTCAACTTCGGCATCGACTTCGAGGGCGGCATCGCGCTGCAGGTCCGCGCCAAGCAGGGCGAGGTCCATCTCGACGACCTGCGGTCGACCCTGGGCAATCTGGGCGTCGGCGAGGTCTCGCTGCAGGCGTTCGGCGACAACCGCACCGCGCTGATCCGCGTGCAGCGCCAGGAGGGCGATGCCAGGTGCGTCGCCCATGCCGACAACGTGATGAAGCGCCGTGCCGGCCAGGGCTGGTCGGTCAAGCAGGGACCGTCCGACACCGGCGACGTCGTGTTCGGCGCGCCGGGCGGGCTCGATGCCGCCGGTTGGCGCGAGGCGGTGAGCCAGGTCGGCTTGACCATCCAGGAACGTCAGCTGCCGCGTGCCAACACCAACACCGCGCGCATCGACATGAGCGTCGAGCAGCGTGCCGAATGGTGCCAGCAGGTCGCCATCAAGCTGGTCGAGGACACGATCAGCGGCCAATACGAGCTGCGCGGCACTGAAGCGGTCGGCCCCAAGGTCGGCGAGGAGCTGATGCACAGCGGCATCTGGGCAGTCGTCGCCACGCTGGGGGCGATCGCCGTCTATGTCTGGGTCCGCTTCGAATGGCAGTTCGGCGTCGGCGCGCTGATCGCGCTGCTGCACGACGTGCTGTCGACCGTCGGCATCTTCGTGCTGTTCCGTCTCGATTTCAGCCTGACCGCGCTCGCGGCGCTGCTGACCATCGCCGGCTATTCGATCAACGATACCGTGGTGATCTTCGACCGCGTGCGCGAGAACATGCGGCGCTACAAGAAGATGGGCCTGATCGAGCTGTTGAACTTCAGCATCAACGAGACGCTGGCGCGGACGTTCATGACGGCAGGCACCGTATTCGTGGCGGTGCTGGCGCTGGTGCTGTTCGGCGGCCCGGTGCTCTACAGCTTCTCGATCGCCATGCTGTGGGGCGTGATCGTCGGCACCTACTCGTCGATCTGGATCGCCTCGGCCGCCCTGGTCTACATGAAGCTGCGGCCCGAGCAGCTTCGTCCCAAGGACGAAGACGAAGCCGCCAAGGCGAAGGCGTGAAGCCGCCAGGCTCCGGACCCCTCGACAAATCCCTGCCGGCGCCCGATCCGGCGCAGGTCCAGGTGATCCGGACTTACGGGCCGGGCCATTTCCTGATCAGCGGCCGCGACTGGCGCGAGCCGGTGCTGGTGATGGCCGGCGCCACCGCGCCCTGGCCGGTGACGCGGCCTGAGGAGCTGTCGGCCGACAACGTCGCCATCGTGCGCGCCGGCGCCGCGCCGGCCGAGATCCTGGTGGTGGGCTGCGGCAGCCGGGCGGTGTTCATCGCGCCCGCGGTGCGCGCCGCCTTGAAGGCGGCCGGCCTTGCGATCGAGGTGGTCGACACCGGCTCGGCCTGCCGCATCTACAACGTGTTGCTGGCCGAGGGGCGGCGGGTCGCGGCGGCGCTGATCCCGCTATGAGGCTGATGGCGATGCCGGGGCTCGGCCGCGCGATGGCGCGCCGGCAATAAAAACAGGGCCCCGCAGGGCCCCGTCTCGACGAGAGGGTGGGATCGATCACACCCGGCTGGTCATATCGGCATGTTCTGCTGCGCCACCATGCAGTACAGCATGCCGATCGAGAACATGGTGTTGAACCGGCTGGCATAGAGCGCGGGCTTGGCGGCCGCCGCCTTCTGCTCGTCGGTCGCGGGAACGAGGCCGAGGATCTTTTGCTGGTTCGGCCAGATGATGAACCAGACGTTGAAGGCCATGATCAGGGCCATCCACATCCCGGTGCCGATCATCACGAAGCCCTTCTGGAACATCAGGGCCTGCAGGATGTAGCCCTGCATCCACGCCAGCAGCAGGCCGGTGATCACCGTCGCCAGCGCTCCGTAGCGGAAATAGAACAGCACGTTGGGCGCGATGAACTTGCTGATGGCGCTGCGGTTCTCGACCGGGATGCTCGGCATGGTCGGGACC
>VBAF01000382.1 GCA_005884705.1 Alphaproteobacteria bacterium | reverse complement strand
TCGAGCTCGCCGCTCGCCCAGGCCAACGTCTTTTCCATCGGCTCGCCGGTGAAATGCCGGACCGCCATCTGGCACATCAGGCTGGCCGTACCGATCTGCTCGGCGATCTTGTGCGGTGCCGGCGCGGCACCAACCGACAGGATCTGGTGGTTGTACGGGTTGGGGTAATGGAAGAGCGTGCCCTTGGGCGGCTCTGCCTCAGCCCACACCTTCAAGGTCGTCAGCTTCTCGAACGACGGCAGGTCGTAGCCGCCCGAGGCGACCACCATCTTCTCGATCGCCGCCGGCGTCGACAGGTGCATGATCAGGCTCTTGGCCGCCGGAATGTTCTTGCTGAAGTTCCAGACGCCCCAGAAGAACGGCACGAACGGCGCGAAGCGGCCCTTCGGCCCGGCCGGGAAGCCATGCGTCCAGCATTGCTCGGCGACCTGCGGCGCATCGCGCTTGGCGACCGCCCAGGCCGACGGCGGGTTCATGATCAGCGAGCCCTGGCCCGAGATCAGGAACTTGTTGTTCGAGGCGTCGTCCCAGGCGGCGACGTCGGTCGGCAGGAAGCGCATCAGCTTCTTGTAGAAGTCGAGCGCCTGGCGGACGGGGTCGCTCTTGACGACGATGTCGCCCTTCTCATTGACCAGCATGGCGCCGAAGGCATGGAACACCGCGCCGATCGTGTCAGCGCTGTCGCCAGTGTTGCCGACGCCGATGCCGAACGGCTTGCCAGCCTTGTGGCAGGCTTCGGCGGCCTTGAGGAACGTGTCGAGCGTCCAGTCGTCGGCCTTGGGCGGCGCTCCGACGGGATACATCGCCTGCACGTCGATGCCGGCGAACTGCTTCATGTAGTCGATGCGCGAGCACGGGCCCTTGATCTGGCTGCCCACCGTCGCCGGCACCGCCAGCCATTTGCCGCCCAGCTTGCCGAGATACTCGACCGTGCCGTTGACGTTGCCGTTGGTCTTGATCAGCTCGTCCATCAGGTCGTTGACCGGCACGAGCTGCTCGGAGTAGCGCGCCGGCAGGAAAGAGGTGAAGGCCAGGACGTCGTGGCCGGTCTTGGCCTGCGACTCCGCCGCGCCGGTCAGCAGCAGCTTGTTGGCCTGGGTGGTGATGAAGTCGATCTGGACCTCGACCTTCTCCTTCGCCGACCACTCCTTGATCAGCGCCGTGGTGGCGTCATTGGCATTGGGCACCCAATGGTCCCAGAAGCCGACCGACAGCTTGCCGGCGGCATAAGCGCCGCGCACGAACGGCGCCGCAACCAGGCCGAGCGCGGACGCGCCGACCACGACACGACGACGTGACAGTCTCTTGGATCGCAGCATGACATCGCCTCCCATGAAGGAACGCTTGTGCACGCAACCACCGACTACTGATTTTACGGATGAACACCGACACGTTAGCGGCTGTGCGCTTGCCGCGCCAGAGGTGCTGGGGCATGCTTCGCCCAATAAAAACGCCGATAGGGAGGCTGCGATGGCTGGTGGGTCCCGTGAGTCGCGTCGAGAGTTCCTCAAGCTTACCGCGTTGGGCGCCGCCGGCGCCCTGGCCGCCCCGGCGATAGGCTCGACCGCGGCAAGGGCCGCGCCGAAGAGCCTCACCATGATGCACGAGAGCTCGTTCGTGCCGCCGTTCGACGCCTTCTTCAAGAACAAGCTGGCGGCGGCCTACGAAAAGGAAACCGGCATCAAGGTGAACTACGAGGTGGTGAGCGTCGGCAGCCTGCAGGCCCGCGTCACCACCACGGCCGAGAACAACAGCGGCCCCGACCTGGCCACACTCAGCTTCAACTGGGCCTTCCTGTTCGACGAGAAGCTCGTCGACGTGAGCGACATCGCCGCCGAGGTCGGCAAGGAAAGCGGCGGCTGGTACGACACGGCGCAGGAAGCCGTGGTGGTCAACGGCAAGTGGAAGGCGATCCCGTACGCCAACATCGGCCAGCTGATGAACTGGCGCACCGACTGGTTCAAGCAGGCCGGCTACGAGAAGTTCCCCGATACGTGGGACGAGCTGCTGGAAGCCGGCATCAAGCTCAAGAAGATGGGCCATCCGTTCGGCTTCGAGCTCGGCCACGGCTTCGGCGACAACCACGGCTGGCTTTATCCGCTCTTGTGGTCGTACGGCGCCCGCGAGGTCGAGGCGGACGGCAAGACCATCGTGATCGACTCCGACGAGACCGCGCGCGCGGTCGACTACTGCCGCCGGCTCTACAAGGAGACCATGCTCGAGGACTGCCTGGGCTGGACCGACGTCAACAACAACAAGGCGTTCCTGTCGGAGCAGATCTCCTGCACCAACAACGCCGAGTCGATCCTGTGGGCGGCCAAGAAGGACTTCCCCGACATGGCCAAGGTGATCGACCAGTCGGAAAATCCGAAAGGACCGAAGGGCCGCTTCCACATGCTCAATCCGCAGGCCCATGCGATCTTTTCCCATACCCCGGACAAGCAGGCGGCCAAGGACTTCCTGCGCTGGCTGATGGTGCCCAAGCAGCTCGGTCCCTGGTACGACATCGCCGTCACCTACTACCAGCCGTTCCTGCACGCCTACGACGACGCGCCGATGTGGAAGGTCGAGCCGCGCAACCTGCCTTACCGCGACGCCCTCAAGACCGCGCATCTGCCGGGCTGGCCCCAGCCGCTCAGCCGGGCCCAGTCGGAGACGATCGCGAAGTACGTCGTCATCGACATGTTCGCCAAGGCCTGCGCCGGCAAGTCGACCAAGGAAGTGATCGCCGACGCCAAGGCGCAGCTGACACAGATCTACAAGACGGCATAAGCGGATGGCGGTCGAATCGCTCGCGCCGGCGCTGACGCGCCGGCGACAGGCGTTCTCGCTCGGACGCTGGCTGGAGCGCGAGGGCGTGTTCAGCTGGCTGATGGTCGCGCTGCCGCTCGCCTTCCTGGTGGCGCTGGTCGGCTATCCGTTCTTCTACGGCATCTGGATCAGCCTGCAGAACCGGCCG
>VBAF01000381.1 GCA_005884705.1 Alphaproteobacteria bacterium | reverse complement strand
CGGGCCGATCGCCGCGGAGATCGTCGTCAATTGCGCCGGCCAATGGGCCCGTCAGGTCGGCCGCATGGTCGGCGTGACGGTGCCGCTCTATTCCTGCGAGCACATGTACATCGTCACCGAAAAGATCGAGGGCGTGCCGCGCGACCTGCCGGTGATGCGCGATCCCGACGGCTACATCTACTTCAAGGAGGAGGTCGGCGGCCTGCTGATGGGCGGCTTCGAGCCCGAGGCCAAGCCGTGGAACAAGGACGTCATTCCCGACGACTTCGAGTTCGGCATGCTGCCCGACGACTGGGACCAGTTCCAGATCCTGATGGACTCCGCGTCCCGGCGCTGGAGAAGGTCGGCATCAAGACCTTCATGAACGGCCCCGAAAGCTTCACGCCCGATTTGAACTACATCCTGGGCGAGGCGCCGCAGCTCAAGGGCTTCTTCGTCGGCGCCGGATTCAACTCGATGGGCATCGCGAGCTCGGGCGGCGCCGGCATGGCGCTCGCCGAATGGATCATCGCCGGCGAGCCCACATTCGACCTCTGGCCGGTCGACATCCGCCGCTTCGCCAACTTCCACGGCAACGACGCCTGGCTGCGCGACCGCGTCGCCGAGACGCTCGGCCTGCACTACAAGATGCCGTGGCCGCAGCGCGAGCATGAGAGCGGCCGGCCGTTCCGCCGCTCGCCGCTCTACGATCGCCTGAAGGCGCGCGGCGCCTGGTTCGGCAACAAGATGGGCTGGGATCGGCCCAACTGGTTTGCCTTAGGCAAGACGCCGGACATGCCGTACGGCTGGGGACGCGGCGCCTGGTTCGACGCCGTCGCCGCCGAGCACAAGGCGACGCGCGAGGCGGTGACGGTCGCCGACGAGACCTCGTTCGGCAAGTTCTTGGTCCAGGGCCGTGATGCCGCCAAGGCGCTGCAGCTTCTTTGCACCAACGACATCGACGTGCCGGTCGGCCGAACCGTCTACACGGGATTGCTGAACCAGCGCGGCACTTACGAGAGCGATCTCACTCTTGCCCGTCTCGGTCGCGACAAGTTCATGGTCATCACCGGCTCGGCGCAGGTGACGCGCGATGCCGACTGGATCACGCGCAACGTCGCGGACGACGCGCATGTCACGCTGACCGACGTCACCGGCGGCTGGACCGTGCTCTCGGTGATGGGCCCGAACAGCCGCCGGTTGCTGCAGAAGGTCAGCAAGGCGGATTTTTCCAACGAGGCTTTTCCCTTCGCCACCATCCGCGAGATCGGCATCGGCTATGCGACGGTGCTGGCCTCGCGCCGCACCTACATGGGCGAGCTCGGCTGGGAGCTCTACGTGCCGGTCGAGTTCGCGGTCACGGTGTTCGAGAGCCTGCACGGCGCCGGCGCCGACTGCGGCCTGCGCGACATGGGCTACTACGCGATCGAGGGCCTGCGCATCGAGAAGGCCTATCGCGCCTGGGGCCGCGAGCTCACGCCCGACGATACGCCGTGGCAGGCCGGGCTCGGCTGGGCGGTCAAGCTCGACAAGCCGGGCGGCTTCATCGGCCGCCAGGCGCTGATCGACGCCAAGGCCAAGCCGCTGACGCGGCGCCTGGTGTCGGTGGTGCTGCAGGAGCGAGCCGCTGCTGTGGGGCGGCGAGGCGCTGTTGCGCGACGGCAAGCCGGTCGGCGACCTCACCTCGGCTGCCTACGGCCACACCGTCGGCGCCGCGGTGGGCCTTGGCTACGCGCGTCGTGACGACGGCCAGGCAATCGACGCGGCGTGGCTGGAGTCCGGAAAGTTCGAGGTCGATCTCGCCGGCACGCACCTGAAGGCGAGAGTGTCGCTGAAGGCGCCGTTCGATCCCGCCGGCGCCCGCATCAAGCTCTGAGCGCCGCTCCGTCGACGGCGCGCCTATATGCCCCACAGCATGCCGCCGTCGACCGCGATGTCGGCGCCGGTGATGAAGTCCGATGCGGAACTGGCGAGGAATGCCGCGATTCCGGCGAAATCGTCGGGCGTGCCGAGGCGGCCGGCTGCGGTACGGGCGAGGGCCCGCTCGTGCAGCGCAGGCATGGCCTGCAGGCGCTTGGTCATGTCGGTGTCGATGTAGCCCGGCAGGATGGTGTTGACCTGGATGTTGTCCTTTGAGGCCGACGCGCAGTTCTTGCTCAATTGGACGATGCCGGACTTGGCCGGCCCGTAGGCAGTCCACAGCGCGCCGCCGATGTAGGACGCCATGGAGCCGATGTTGATGATCTTGCCGCCGCCTGCCTTCTTCATCTCAGGATAGGCCGCCTGGCTCAGCATGAACGTGCTGGTCAGGTTGGCGTCGATGATCTTGCGGAAGCCTTCGGCAGCCATCTCGTCCGGTGGACTGGCCGGCACCCCGGTATTGGCGCCGCCGCCGGCGTTGTTGACCAGGATGTCGAGCCGGCCGTGCCGCCTCACCGTTTCCGCCACAACCGCTTTGCACTCGGCCTCGACGGTGACGTCCATCACGAAAGCGCTGACCGGCGGGCCGATCTTGCTGAGGTCGGCTGTCGCCGCTTCGTTCTTGGCCGCGTTGCGACCGGCGATCACGACGATTGCGCCGCATTCCAACAGGCCGCGCGCGATGCCCTTGCCGATGCCGCCGTTGCCACCGGTCACGATGCCGACTTTGCCGGTGAGATTGAACCGTTTCATATCCCCGCCCCTTTGGCCCGCATCTTACAGACCGGCGGCGACGATGTCCCTTGAAGCCGGGCGGCGGCTCCTACGGCGGGCGTGCGGCTTGCCGCCAAGGTCGGATTGAAGGCGGCCTACGACCCCGCGGGCGCGCGTATCAAGGGCTGAGCCTCCTTCAGCCGCGTGTCGGCGAGCTCGCCCGCCGCCTCGAGAATCGGGTAGGCGACCGAGGTCAGGTGGCCGTTGATGCGCTTGAGGTCGCGGATCACGTCCATGTGGATCGAGCTGGTCTCCATCGATTCCGTCCGGCCCTCGCGCAGGCGCGCGAAGTGGCTGTCGGCGGCCTTGCCTTCGAGCTCGCGGATCGCCGTCTTCTCGGCGACCAGCCGGCGGGCGAGCGCGAGGTCGCGCGTGGTGAAGACGTTCAGCGCCAGCCGCAGATTCTCGAGCACGCGGGCATGGAAGGCCTTGAGCTCGCCGAGGCCTTCGGCGGAGAAGGCGAGGCGGTTCTTGATCCTCTTGCCGGCGAGTTCCATCAGGTTCTTGTCGATGATGTCGCCGATATGCTCGAGGTTGGTGGTGAAGGACAGGATCTCGATGTAGCGGCGGCTCTCTTCCTCGCCGAGGTCGCTGCGCGAGATCCGGATCAGGTAGAGCTTGATCGCCTCATAGAGCTTGTCGACGGCGTCGTCGGCGTTCTCGATCGCCTTCACCGTCTTCTGGTCGCTGCGCTCGAACACGTCCATGGTCTGGCGCAGCATGTCGGCCACCCGGTCGCCGAGATAGAGGGTCTCGCGCAGCGCACAGGCCAGCGCCTCGACCGGCGTGTCGAGCACATTGGGATCGAGATAGCGCGGTGTCGCGGGATCCTCCGCCACCGCCCGGTTGGGCAGCAGGCGGCGGCACAGCCGGGCTACCGGATCGATCAGCGGCAGGAAGACGATCGCGGCGACGATGCTGAACAGCGAATGGAAGTTGACCGCCAGGCGCGCCGGCGACGAATCGACCAAGGCGAGCCAATGGGTCATCGGTACGATGAAGGGCAGCAAGGCGGCACCGATCGTGACGCGCGTGATCAGGTTGGCGAGCGGTACGCGGCGAGCCGCGGGGTTGGTCGCCGGCTGGTCGATATAGGGCGCCAGCGCGCCGCCGATATTGGCGCCGATCACCAGCGACAGGGCAAGCGCCGGGTTGATGATGCCGTTGGCGGCGAACGACATCACCAGCAGAACGGTCGACAGGCTGGAATGGACCGCCCAGGTCGCCAGCGTCCCGAACAGCACGGCGATCACGTATTCGTCCTGCAGGCCCGCCAGCACGGCCACGAAGGACGGCGAGCTGCGCAGCGGCTCGGTGGCGGCCGTCAGAAGCTTGAGCGACAGCAGCATCAGGCCCAGGAAGCCGATCACGCCGGCGGCGATCACCAGCGGCGACAGCCAGCTGATATCGAACGACAGGACCTGTGAGGTGAGCGTCGTGCCGACGTTGGCGCCGAGCATGACGGCGAGCGCGATCGACAGCGGGATCAAACCGCGCCCGGCGAACGAGGCGAGCAGCAGCGCCGTCGCCGTGCTCGACTGCAGCAGCCCGGTCAGGCCGAGGCCGCCGGCGAAGGCGGTGAAACGGTTCTTCGAGCAGGCGCTGATCGCCCGCCGCAGCGCCGCGCCGAAGGCGCGCGTCAGGCCGGTGCGGACCATGCGCACGCCCCACAGCAGCAGGGCAACGCTGCCGATGACGTTCAGGATGGTGTCGACACCGTGCATGATCGCGGAATCCTACGCCTCGCTCTCCGTCGATGAAAGTTATTTGACGGATTTGTTACGACGCGAGGCGCAAGGCCTCGTCCATGAAGGCGCGGACCAGAGCGACGCGCCGCCGCTCCTGCAGGCACACCGCGTATTCCGCGACACCGAGATCGGCGTCGGACACGACGATCGAGCGGAACCGCCGGTCGTCGCCGAGCTCGCTCTCGAACACCGCGCCGATGCCGAAGCCCGCCGCCACCGCCTCGCGCACGCCTTCGCGGGTCTGCACCTCGGCGATGGCACTGGGGCGTATGTCGGCGGCGGCCATCGCCTGCTCGAGCACCTCGCGGGTGATCGAACCGCGCTCGCGCAGCACCAGCTCCTGCTCGGCCACCGCCGCGAGCGGCACGCGGCGGCGACGCGCCAACGGGTGGCCGGAGGGCACGAACAGCACGATGCGGTCGCTGCGCAGGCGCAGGGCATGCAGGCGCGGATCCGAGATCGACTTGGCCATCACCGCGACGTCGGCCTCGTGGCGCAGCAGGCGCTCGAGAACGATCGCGGAGTTGTCGATGGCGAGCGCGAAGGTGAGCGGGGCGCGCCGGCGCAGCGCCGCCATGATCGGCACGACGTGATGGGCCGAATCAGCGGCGATGCGCAGATGGCCGCGGGTCACGCTCTGCTCGCCTTCCAGCAGTGCCCGCGCCTCGTCCTGGAGGGCGAACAGGCGCGTCGTGATGCCATGCAGCTGCCGTCCGGTCTCGGTCGGCAGCACCGAGCGGCCGCGGCGGTCGAACAGCCGCACGCCGTAGGCCTTCTCCAGTGCCGTCACCTGGCCGGAGAGGTTGGGCTGGCTGGCACCGGACTGGCGGGCGGCGGCGGAGAACGAGCCCGATTCGGCGACCAGGTGGAAGGCGCGGAGCTGGCTGGGTGTCATATCGGTGAAACGGATAGGTAACATAGTAATTATATACTGGACGGATAGCGGAAGCGAGCCGATCCTTGGCCATGCCGATCACCCGCCCTGCCGCCTCCGAAACCGGCGATCCGCTGCTGCTGACGCCGGGCCCGCTCACCACCTCGGCCAGCGTCAAGCAGGCCATGGTGCACGACTGGGGCTCGCGCGACGCGGGCTTCATCGCCATCAACAAGATGGTGCTGGAGAAGATCGTCGCGCTGGCGGGGGCCGAGGGGACCCACGTCACGGTGCCGGTGCAGGGCTCGGGCACGTTCGCCGTCGAGGCGATGATCACCAGCTTCGTGCCGAAGGCCGGCAAGCTGCTGGTGCTGATCAACGGCGCCTACGGCCAGCGCGCCAAGAAGATCGCCGAGATCGCCGGCCGCGCCGTCGCCGTGCACGAGACACCGGAGGACCGGCCGCCCGACCTCGCCCAGCTCGACGCGATGCTGGCGGCCGACACGGCGATCACTCACGTTTTCGCCGTCCATTGCGAGACCACGTCGGGCATCCTGAACCCGATCGCCGAGGTCGCGGTGCTGGTCGCGAAGCACGGCCATTCGATGTCGGCCTTCGGCGCGCTCGAGATCGACGCGCGCACGGTCTCCTACGACGCCCTCGCGGCCTCCTCGAACAAATGCCTCGAAGGCGTGCCCGGCCTGGGCTTCGTGGTCTGCCGCAAGACCGCGCTCGCCGAGTGCAAGGGCAACGCCACGACCTTGGTGCTCGACCTGTTCGACCAGGCCGAAGCCTTCGCCAGGACCGGTCAGTACCGCTTCACCCCGCCGATCCACGTCATCGTGGCGCTGGGCAAGGCGATCGAGGAGCATGCAGCCGAAGGCGGCGTCGCTGGCCGTGGCCGGCGCTATCGCGAGAATGCCAAGGTCCTGATCGACGGCATGCGCGGCATGGGCTTCCGCACCTTGCTCGGCGAGCGGCTGCAGGCGCCGATCATCGTCACCTTCCACATGCCGAGCGATCCGCGCTTCGTCTTCCAGAGCTTCTATGACGGCTTGAAGGAACGGGGCTATGTGATCTATCCCGGCAAGCTTACGGTCGCGGACTCCTTCCGCATGGGCTGCATCGGCCGGCTCTACCCGAAGGACATCAAGGGGGCGCTGGCTGCCGTACGCGAGGTGTTGGACGAGATGCGGGTCAGCAACGGCGGCCCGGCACTGGCCGCGGAGTAGGGCACATGGATACTGTCAGCACGATCGGCGACGTCACGGTCAACGGCCGCACCTATCGCTTGCCGCGGCAGCCCACGGTCGTGGTCTGCATTGACGGCTCGGAGCCCGGCTACATCGAGGCCGCCGCCGCCGCCGCCGGCCGCGCGCCGTGGTTCGTCAAGGTGCTGAAAGAGGGCACCAACCTGCTCGCCGACTGCGTGGTGCCGTCCTTCACCAATCCCAACAACCTCTCGATCGTCACCGGCCGGCCGCCGTCGGTGCACGGCATCAGCGGCAACTACTTCCTCGATCCCGAGACCGGGAAAGAGGTGATGATGAACGACCCGAAGTTCCTGCGGGTCGAGACGCTGTTCCCGGCCTTCCAGCGCGCCGGCTGCCGGCTCGCGGTGATCACCGCCAAGGACAAGCTGCGCGGCCTGCTGGGCAAGGGCCTCGAGCTCGCGCCCGGCAAGGCCTGCAGCTTCTCGTCGGAGAAGTCCGACAAGGCAAGCCTCGCCGAGAACGGCATCGACCTCGGCATGGCCGTGCCGGACGTCTACAGCGCCGGCCTGTCGGAATTCGTGTTCGCGGCCGGCGTCAGGCTGATGGAGCGCGATCGGCCCGAGATCATGTATCTCTCGACCACCGACTACATCCAGCACAAGCACGCGCCGGGCACGCCGGTCGCCAACGACTTCTACGCCATGATGGACGGCTACATGGCGAAGCTCGACGCCATGGGCTGCACCATCGTGCTGACCGCCGACCACGGCATGAACGCCAAGTTCGGCGCCGACGGCCAGCCCGACGTGATCTATCTGCAGGACCTGTTCGACCGCTGGGTCGGCAAGGACAAGGCGCGCGTCATCCTGCCGATCACCGATCCCTACGTCGTCCATCACGGCGCGCTCGGCTCTTACGCCGTGGTCTACTGCGACAAACCAGAAGAGTGGGCGGCGAAACTCAAGCCAATGCCGGGCATCCAGGAAGCCCTCACCAAGGACGAGGCCGCCAGGCGCTTCGAATTGCCGCCCGATCGGCTGGGCGATCTCGTGGTGGTCTCGACCAAGCACAAGGTCCTGGGCACCTCGGCGGCACGGCACGACCTGTCGGGCCTGACCGAGCCGCTGCGCAGCCATGGCGGCATCTCCGAGCAGAAGGTTCCGCTGATCTGCAATCGCAAGCTCAGCGGCCCGGCCGACGGCCGCCATTGGCGCAACTTCGACGCCTTCGATCTCGCCCTCAATCTGGTCGCCTGAAGAGAGACACGCCATGGACACGATGGTACGCGCCGATGTGCGACACGAAATGCTGCGCATTGCCGGCAGGAAAATCGAAACCGGCGCGCGCCTCGAGGTGCACTTTCCCTGGGACAATCGGCTGGTCGGCACGGTGCCTCGCGCCACGCCCGAGCTGGTCGCCGAGGCGTTCCGGATCGCGCATGCCTACAAGCCCAAGCTGACGCGCTACCAGCGCCAGAAGATCCTGCTCAAGACCGCTGAGTTGCTGGTTTCACGCAAGGAGGAGCTGTCGCGCCTGATCACGCTCGAATCGGGGCTGTGCCTCAAGGATTCGCTCTACGAGGTCGGCCGCGCCTACGATGTCTTCACCTTCGCCTCACCCCGCACGGCAAGCCGCGCAAGATCTTCACCCTGCGCCAGCCGCTCAACGCCATCTCGGCCATCACGCCGTTCAACCATCCGCTGAACATGGTCGCGCACAAGCTGGCGCCGGCCTTCGCCACCAACAACTGCGTCGTGCTGAAGCCGACCGAGCTCACGCCGCTGACCGCGCTGTTCCTCGCCGACACGCTCTACGAGGCGGGGCTGCCGCCGGAGATGCTGTCGGTGATCACCGGCAACCCGTCGGACATAGGCGACGCCATGATCACCGATCCGCGCGCCGACCTGATCACCTTCACGGGCTCGGTGCGGGTCGGCAAGTACATCGCCGAAAAGGCGGGCTACAAGCGCATCGTGCTCGAGCTCGGCGGCAACGATCCGCTGATCGTCATGGAGGATGCCGATCTCGACAAGGCGGCCGATCTGGCCGTCGCCGGCGCGACCAAGAATTCCGGCCAGCGCTGCACGGCGGTGAAGCGCATCCTGGTGGTCGACAAGGTGGCCGATGCCTTCGTCGAGCGCGTGCTCGCCAGGGCGAGAAAGCTCAAGGCCGGCGACCCGCTCGATCCCGAGACCGACGTCGGCACGGTGATCCACGAACGCGCCGCCACGCTGTTCCAGAACCGCGTGAACGAGGCCGTCGCCCGGCACGGCGCCAGGCTGCTGCACGGCAACGACCGGCGCGGCGCGCTGTTTCCGCCGACCGTCGTCGATCATGTCGATCCGGCCTGCGAGCTGGTGCGCGAGGAGACGTTCGGCCCGGCGATCCCGATCATCCGGGTCAGGGACATCGACCATGCCATCCAGGTGTCGAACGGCACCGCCTATGGCCTGTCGTCGGGCGTCTGCACCGATCGGCTCGACTACATCACCCGTTTCGTCGACGAGCTCGAGGTCGGCACGGTCAATATCTGGGAAGTGCCGGGCTACCGCATCGAGATGTCGCCGTTCGGCGGCATCAAGGACTCCGGCCTCGGCTACAAGGAGGGCGTGCTGGAGGCGATGAAGGGCTTCACCAACGTCAAGACGTGGTCATTGCCCTGGCCGGGGTGAGGGCAAAGTCCGCTCACGACAACAAGACGCAAACTTGATTGCGTCCCCGTGGCCGCCATGGACAAACTGGCGGCCAATCTGGAGGGAAACGTCATGGGCATCAGCCAGGCCGACAAGGTGAAGAAGCTGCGCGCGCTGCACGAGGCGCCGGGTGCGTTCGTGATCGCCAATCCGTGGGATGCCGGCTCCGCGCGCCTGCTGGCCGGTCTCGGCTTCCCGGCGCTGGCGACCTCGAGCGGCGCCAAGGCGGGCGTGCTCGGCAAGCGCGACGGCCAGGTGACCCGCGAGGAGGCGCTGGCCAATGCCCGCGCCATTGCCGAAGCGGTCGACTTGCCGGTGATCGGCGATCTCGAGAAAGGCTTCGGCGATTCGCCGGATGCGGCGGCCGAGACGATCCGGCAGGCGGCGGCCGTCGGCCTGGTCGGCGGCTCGATCGAGGACGCCACCGGCAACAAGGACGCCCCGCTCTACGATCTCGAGACGGCGGCGGTGCGCGTGAAGGCCGCGGTTCATGCTGCCCACGCGCTGTCTTTTCCGTTCGTGCTGACGGCGCGCGCCGAGGGCTTCCTGCGCGGCAAGCCCGACCTCGACGACGTGATCAGGCGCCTGCAGGCGTTCGAGGCGGCCGGCGCCGACGTGTTGATGGCGCCCGGCCTGCCCGACCTCGCGGCAGTGAAGAAGGTGACCGGTTCGCTCAAGAAGCCGTTCAACTTCATGGTCGGCATCAAGGGCAAGTCGTTCAGCAAGGCCGAGCTCGAGGCGGCAGGCGTCAAGCGCATCAGCCTCGCCACCTCGCTCTATCGCGCCGCCATGACCGGACTGCTCGACGCCGCCAGGGAGGTCCACGACAAGGGGACCTTCGGCTATCTCGACCGTGCCGTGGCGACGCCGGACCTGAATGCCTTCATGAAGGAATAACCGGTGTTCCACGGCTGGCGGGTGGTGGCGGCGTGCTTCGTCATCGCGACCGTGGCCTGGGCGCTGGGGACCTTCGGCGCGAGCGTCTACCTGCAGGCGGTGACGCGCGCGCATGGCTGGCCGATCGCCGACGTGGCGTTCGCCATCACACTCTTCTATCTCGTCAGTGCCCTGGTGCAGCGCCTGGTCGGGCGCGGTATCGATCGCTGGGGGCCGCGGCCGGTGCTGCTTCTCGGCACGGCGTCGATGGCGCTGGGCGTCGCCGGCATCGGCCAGGTTGCGGCGCGCTGGCAGCTCTACCCGTGCTTTGTGTTGATCGGCCTCGGCTGGGCAGCGCTCTCCACCACCGGTATCGCCGCCACCGTGGCGCCGTGGTTCGAGCGTCATCAGGGCCGGTCGATGACCCTGGCGATAATGGGCGCGAGTGTCGGCGCCATTCTCGGCGTGCCGGTGCTGCTGTTGGCGATCGGCCATCTCGGGATCGAGCGGGGGTTGGCCGTCGTCGGCGCGGGCGCCGCGGCGATCCTGCTGCCGCTGATCGCCCGCGTTCTGCGCTTTCGCCGGCCCGAGGAGATCGGGCAGCGGCGCGACGGCGATGCGACCCTTGCCGAGGCCGCGCCCACCACCGTCGTGCCGCCGATCGCGATGCGCGCGAAGCGGCCGCTGCTGCTGTGGAGTGCCGCAGCGGCTTTCGCCCTCGGCCTTGCCATGCAGATCGGCTTCATCACGCATCACGTGACCTTGGCCGAGCCGTTGCTTGGCACGGCGGGCGCGGGCCTGCTGGTCAGCGCCACGGGGGGCTCGGCCTTCATCGGCCGCCTGATCCTGGCGCGCATCGTCGACGGCGTCGCCGTCCGGCGGCTCGCCTGTCTGGTGATGATAGCGCAGGCCGCCGCGCTGCTGTCGCTCGCGCTGTGGCCGACGGTGCCGGTACTGATCGGCGCGTCGCTGGTCTATGGCTACGGGATCGGCCACATCACCACGCTCGGGCCGATCGTCGTGCGGCGCGAGTTCGGTGCCGCCGCGTTCGGAGCGACCTACGGCACCGCAGCGAGCGTGATCCAGCTCACTTCCGCCTTCGGGCCGGCGGCCATTGGCGTCCTGCGAGACAGTTTCGGCGGCTATCGGCCGGGGCTCGCCATCGCATCGGCTGTGACCTTGGCAGCCTGCACGATCCTGTTCGCCGGCGGACGTCTGGCGACGCGAAGCTGAGCCGCTTTCGACCCTTCTTCGCGAGACGAAAGGCGAGTTGCGCAGGGCGGCCGGTTCGGTCATCAACCCGTCATGATTGAGCATTTCGATGTCCTGATCGTCGGCGCGGGCCTGTCGGGCATCGGTGCCGCCTGGCATTTACAGGCGCCATCCTCGAAGGCCGCGAGGCGAGCGGCGGTACCTGGGATCTGTTCCGCTATCCCGGCGTGCGTTCGGATTCCGACATGTACACGCTGGGCTACCGCTTCCGGCCGTGGAAGGAGGCCAAGGCGATCGCCGACGGGCCGTCGATCCTGAAATACATCCGAGAAGTCGCAAGCGACCACGGCATCGACGCCAAGATCCGCTATCGCCATCGCGTGCTGAGCGCCGCGTGGTCGACGCCCGACGCGCGCTGGACCGTCGAGGTCGAGCGCGGCGAGGCGAAGGAGATCGCGAGCTTCACCTGCAACTTCCTGTGGATGTGCAGCGGCTACTACCGCACCGACGAAGGCTACCTGCCGGAGTTCCCTGGCAGGGATCGCTTCAAGGGCCGCATCGTCCATCCGCAGAAGTGGACCGACGACATCGACTACGCCGGCAAGAAAGTCGTGGTGATCGGCAGCGGCGCCACGGCGGTGACGCTGGTCCCGGCGATGGCCGACTCGGGTGCCGCGCACGTCACCATGCTGCAGCGCTCGCCGACCTACATGGCGGTGCGGCCGTCGCAGGATCCGTTTGCCACCAAGGCGCGTCGCCGCCTGCCGCTCGAGCTCGCCTACATGGTCACGCGCTGGAAGAACGTGCTGCTCGGCATGTACTTCTACCAGATGTGCATGCGGCGGCCGGAGAAGGTGAAGAACCTGCTGCTGGGCTACGTGCGCCAGATGCTCGGGCCGGACTATGACGTCGGCACGCATTTCACGCCGCGCTACAATCCGTGGGACCAGCGGCTCTGCCTGGTGCCCGACGCCGATTTCTTCCGCGCCATCCGGCGCGGCAAGGTCTCGGTCGTTACCGATCATATCGAGACCTTCACCGAGCGCGGTCTCAAGCTCAAATCCGGCGCCGAGATCGAAGCGGACATGATCGTCACCGCGACCGGGCTGGCGCTGGTTCCGGTCGGCGGCGCCAAGCTCACGGTCGACGGCCAGCCGGTCGATCTCGCCAAGCGCTTCATCTACAAGGGCATGATGTATTCCGACGTGCCCAATCTCGCGTCGGTGTTCGGCTACACCAATGCGTCGTGGACACTGAAGGCCGACCTGGTCTGCGAGTATGTCTGCCGGCTACTGAACCACATGGACCGCCGCGGATACCGGCAATGCACGCCGCACAACGGCGATCCGACGTTGCAGGAGGAGCCGTGGGTCAGCTTCTCCTCGGGCTACATCCAGCGCGCGCTGGCGCTGCAGCCCAAGCAGGGCTCCAAGCGGCCGTGGAAGCTCCACCAGAACTATGCGCTCGACCTGCTCAGCCTGCGCTTCGGGCGGCTGCGCGACGCGATGGTCTTCTCCCGCTAGTCCACCCAGCGATTGGCCGAAAATGCGGAAATTCGATTTTCGGCATTTTCGGCTAATCGCTGGAGGCCCCTCGCAACCGCATGCGCCCCCGCCAGTTAG
>VBAF01000380.1 GCA_005884705.1 Alphaproteobacteria bacterium | reverse complement strand
ATTCGACGTCGCCGCCGGTGTCGAGGTCCTCGGCGGTCGGCGTGACGTTGACGAAGCGCACGCCGGCCGCCCGCATGCCGTATAGCCCGGCCTTGAGGTTATGCACCATCGCGCCGCCGGCATTGATCTGGGCGTTCTTGTGCGGCGCGCCGCCGAAGGTGACGAACAGCTTGCAATGCTGCGCCAGCACCTCCCATGGCGTGTGCATCGCCATCAGGTCCTCCATCGAGGCGACGATGTGCGGCATCAGCACGCGCGCCGCCCCCAGGCTGTAGGAATCGACGTGGCGCACATAGCCGCCGATCGCATTGAGGAAGCGGTGGACCTGGCTCTGCGCGTGGTGGAAGCGGCCGGCGCTCGACCAGCCGTAGGAGCCGCCGAAGATCGCGCGATTGGAATGCTTGTCCTTCACGCGCTTGAGTTCGTTGGCCACCAGATCGAGCGCCTCGTCCCACGGCAGCTCGACGAACGGCTCCTGGCCACGCTTGTCGCTGGCCGCGCCGGGGCCTTTCTCCAGCCAGCCCTTGCGGAAGGCCGGCCGGCGCACGCGCAGGCGCGACACCTCGTCGGACAGCATGTGCAGCCCGATCGGCGAGGGATCGGGGTCCTTGTCGAAGGGATGCAGGCGGGCGGCCTCGCCCTTGTCGTCGTACTCGACCTCGTAGACCCCCCAATGGGCGGCGGTGAGGGTGCGCGGACGGATCATGACTTCACGCTGATTTGGCGATGGACAGGAAGTAGTCGATGTCGGCAGGGGCGGTGTCGAAGGCGGTGACCAGCCGGTAGGCGCGCTCGCCCGGCCGGTCGGACGGCCAGGGATGATACTGCGCACCGGCCGCCTGCAGGGCGTCGTGCATTGGTGCCGGCAGCACGACGAAGATCTCGTTGGCGTCGACCGGATAGAGCAGCGACGTGCCGGGCAGCGGCGTCAGCCCCGCCACCAGCCGGCGCGCCATCGCATTGGCGTGACGGGCGTTGGCGAGCCACAGCCCGTCGGTGAAATAGGCGTCGAGCTGCGAGGACAACAGCCGCATCTTGGAGAACAGATGGCCGCCGCGCTTGCGGAAGAACTCGAATTCCTTGGCCGCCGCCGAATTGAAGAAAATCACCACCTCGGCGCCCAGCGCGCCGTTCTTGGTGGCGCCGAGGCTCAGCACGTCGACGCCGGCCTTCCACGACAGCTCGGCCGGCGTGCAGCCGACGAAGCTCAGCGCATTGGCGAAGCGCGCACCGTCCATGTGCAGCTTGAGGCCATGGCGGTGCGTCGCCGACGCGATCGCGGCGATCTCCTCGGGCGAATAGGCGGCGCCGCACTCGGTCGCCTGCGAGATGTTGACCGCGGCGGGCTGGGGATGATGGACCACGCCATAGACCGGCTCGGCCAGCGCCGAGGCGAGCTTGCGGGCATCGACCTTGCCGGCCGGGCCGTCGATCGACACCAGCTTGGCGCCGCCGGTGTAGAATTGCGGCGCATTGGCCTCGTCGACCGCGATATGCGAGGCGGGATTGCAGTAGATCGCGCCCCACGGCGGGCAGCAGCAGGCCAGCGCCAGGACGTTCGCCGCGGTGCCGGTGGCCACCGGATAGGCGGCGAGGTCCGGTCTGTCGAAGATCTCGCGCAGCCGGCGCTCGACCTTCTGGGTCCATTCGTCGGCGCCGTAGGAGTGAACCGGCCCGGCCCGAAAGGCTCCGGACACGGCCTCGATGATGGCCGGATGGGCGCCGGCCTCGTTGTCGCTGCGGAAATTCATGGAACAGACCCTAACGCGCCGCTCCGGGCGGGAAATCGACCGTGCCGAGCAGGGCTCCATTGCGCGGATCGACGATGTAGACGGTCGACCGTCCGTCGGCTGCCTTGACGTGGACGGCGACGCGGTCGCCGGCGGCGGCGACCGACACGACCTGTGCGCCCGACGGCAGCGCGATGCGCTCGGCGAAGCCGGCGCTTGGCGTTGGCGCCGCGCGGGAGGAGGCGCTAGACATGCGTCGCGCGATTTCGACGCCGATCACGATGAAGCCCGCCACGATCAGCAGGCCCATCACGATCACCAGCACCTTCAGCCACAGGGGTGCGTAAGCCTGGGAAGACGAGGGGGACGCCAAGGCAACTCCGATGGACGACACATGAGCGAAGCGCAGCGCCACATCGTGACGATCGACAGCGCCCCGTCCGGCGAACGGCTCGACCGCGCCCTGGCGGCTGCCTTGCCGGCCCTCACGCGGAGCCGCGTGAAGGCGCTGATCGAAAGCCGCCGCGTGTCGCTGGCCGACGGTGGCACAGTAGTAGAAGAGCCCTCCCGCAAGGTCAAAACGGGCGACCGCTTCATCGTCGACATTCCCGCGCCCGAGCCGGCCGAGCCCGAGCCGCAGGCGCTGGCCCTCGATATCCTGTTCGAGGACGGCGACCTGCTGGTGCTCAACAAGCCAGCCGGTCTGGTCGTCCATCCCGCCCCTGGCAACCCCGACCACACGCTGGTCAACGCCCTGCTGGCCCATTGCGGGGCGAGCCTGTCGGGGATCGGCGGGGTGCGGCGGCCGGGCATCGTCCACCGGCTCGACAAGGACACCTCGGGCGTCATGGTGGTGGCCAAGAATGACGCCGCGCACCAAGGCCTCTCGAAACTGTTCGCCGCGCACGACCTGACCCGGATCTACCAGGCGCTGGTGTGGGGCGCCCCCAAGCAGAAACGCGGCACCGTCGATGCCGCGATCGGCCGCCATCCGGTCGACCGCAAGCGCATGGCCGTGCGGACCAGCAGCGGCCGCCAGGCAGTCACGGTCGCCAGCCTGATGGGGGCCAAGCTCCACACCGGCCGGACCCATCAGGTGAGGGTCCATCTCGCCCATATCGGCTGCCCGGTGGTCGGCGATCCGGTCTACGGCCGGCGCCGGAACACTGCCGGCCCGGGGTCGTTGAAATCTTTCGGAAGGCAGGCTCTCCACGCCGCCGTCCTCGAGTTCCGCCACCCGCGAACACGACGGGAGATGACCTTCGCCACACAATTGCCGCAGGACATGGCGAGGCTGGTGGTGGAACTGAACAGCGTTAAGTAATCCCCAATACCTGAGGGGATTAGTAGGATTTAGTTGACCAGCCGATCGCCCGACCCCTAGAGTCGGGATTAGCAGTCAACGGGTGAGAGTGCTAAGCGCCCGTTTATCGCCAGCGAAGGGGGAGTCCCCAATGAGTGCAGCGTCAGCCAACCTTCCCGCCCTGCCGTCGGCCCTGTCACCGGAGGGCAATCTCAGCCGCTATCTCTCCGAGATCCGCAAGTTTCCCCTGCTCGAGCCGCAACAGGAATTCATGCTCGCCAAGGCCTGGCGCGAGCACGGCGACACCAAGGCGGCTCACCAGCTCGTCACGAGCCATCTGCGGCTGGTCGCCAAGATCGCCATGGGCTATCGCGGCTACGGCCTGCCGGTGGCCGAGCTGATCTCCGAGGGCAATGTCGGCATGATGCAGGCGGTCAAGCGGTTCGACCCGGACCGCGGCTTCCGGCTGGCCACCTATGCCATGTGGTGGATCCGCGCCTCGATCCAGGAATACATCCTGCACAGCTGGTCACTGGTGAAGATGGGCACGACGGCGGCGCAGAAGAAGAGCTCAAGGGCCAGATGCAGGCGATCGAGGAGGGCGACCTCAGCCCCGAGCAGGTCACCAAGATCGCCACCCGCCTCGGCGTGCCCGAGGAGGAGGTGGTCAACATGAACCGCCGCCTCGCCGCGCCGGATTCCTCGCTCAACGCCGCGGTCAAGGCCGAGGGCGACATGGAATGGCAGGACTGGCTGGTCGACGACACGCCCAACCAGGAAGCCCGCCTCGGCGAGACCCAGGAGCTCGGCCAGCGCAAGCACATGCTGGCCCAAGCGCTCAAGGCCCTGACCGACCGCGAGCGCCACATCATCGTCGAGCGCCGCCTGGTCGACGAGCCCCAGACGCTCGAGGACCTGTCGGCCAAGTACGGCATCAGCCGCGAGCGAGTCCGCCAGATCGAGGTGCGCGCCTTCGACAAGCTGCAGAAGGCGATGAAGAACATGGTGGTCGAGGCCGCCGCCGAGAACTCGCGCAAGGTCGAGGCGCACGCCACCAAGCACTGACCCGGGTTGCGCTGACAGCGCTGACCCTCATCCGCCTCCCCCCGTGTGAGGGAGGAGGAGGAAGGGGGAAGCAATCAGACGTAGACCTTGGCGGCCTCGCCGTGGGCCCACTTGGCGGCTTCCTCGGCCGGCATGCCCTGGATCGCCTTGGCGTACATGTCGACCACGATGTACTTGCTCACCACTTCGGCGGCCTTGCGGTTGGGTGGCCCGGCGTAGCCGACCAGGCGGCCTTTGGCCGGCAGGTCGTGGAACGGCGCCAGGACCGGATCGGCCTGCCACACCTTGTGCGTCTCCCACATCTTGGTGGCGCCGCAGCTATAGCCTTGCTGCGAGGTGAACCACGGGTCGAACGCCTCCTTGGAATGGGCCCAGCGCAGGAAATCCTTGGCCGCCGGCAGGTTCTTCGAATAGCCCATCAGCATGTCGGTGAAGGTGCCGGGCAGATTGAACGGGCCGGCGACGGGTCCCTTGGGGATGTCGGCGTGCACGATGTCCTGCCACATCGGCGTACCTTTCTCGGTCAGGTAGGTTTCGGGCTTCTTCTTGGCTTCGATGTAGATCGAGGCGCCGTTGTTGGTGGCGCTGATGGTGCCCGACAAGAAGGCGCGGTTGTTGTTGGTGTCGTCCCAGGCCAGCCCGCCCTCGTCCATGGTCTCCTTCCACAGGGCGACCGCGAACTTGATCGACTCGACGGTCTCCTTGCTGTTCAGCACCACGGTCTTGCCGTCGGCCTCGACCTCCTTGCCGCCGAACGACCACAGGAACGGATACCACCAGCCCGGCGCGTCGCCGAAAGTGTGGCCGGCGGTCTGGCCAAGCGGCCGGCCCTTGACCTTGAGCTTCTTGCCGGCATCCCGCAGCTTATCGAGCGTGTCGGGAAACGTGTCGTAACCCACTTCCTGGAACCAGGATTTGCGCACCGACATCAATCCGCCGCCGCACGTCCACGGCACGCCGATCCACTTGCTGCCGACCGTGGCGACCTGCTTTGAGACGTCGTAGTAGCCGCCCTGGGCCTTGCCGATCTCCTCGGCGACGTCGGCCGCGTCGGCCACGCTTTCGGCATAGAGCTGCGGCCAGTTGCTGAAGGCCATGATGATGTCGGCGCCGGCGCCCGACTGGATCGCCGAGGTGATGCGCGACTGCAGGTCGTTGGCATTGACCGTCTCGACCTTGAGGTTGATGCCGAGCGCCTTCTTGCAGTCCTGCGTGAACTGGCCCTTGAGCAGCTGGTCCGACGCCGGCACGAAGTCGGTCCAGCGCAGCCAGTGGACGGATTTCTCCTGGGCGAGCGCGGGCGCCTGCCCGCTTGCCAGAATGGCGGCCATGCCGCCGGCACCTTTGAAAAGCTTACGCCGCGCGATGCGAGTCATGTTCGCCTCCCGTGATGTTGTTCTTTGCAAGAAACGCGTCGTCGTGTGCTGGAAACACGCCAGGCAACTGTTCCGCTCGGGAACTTGCTACGCTCTCAGATACTACGCCCGTTCAACCCTTGACGGAGCCCGCCGTTAATCCGGCGACGTAGTGCTCGACGAAGAACGAATAGATGATGGCGACCGGGATCGAGCCGAGCAAGGCCGCGGCCATCAGCTGGCCCCAGTAGAACACGTCGCCGCGCACCAGCTCGGCGATGGCGCCGACCGGCACCGTGCGCACCTCGGTCTTGGTGAGGAAGATCAGCGCGTAGAGGAACTCGTTCTGTGCCAGCGTGAAGGCGAAGATGCCGGCCGAGATGAAGCCCGGCCCGCACAGCGGCAGCACGATCTTGACCAGGGTCTGCAGGCGGCTCGCGCCGTCGATCCGGGCGGCGTCCTCGAGCTCGAGCGGCACGGTGCGGAAGTAGCCCATCAGGAGCCAGGCGCAGAACGGGATCAGCAGGGTCGGGTAGGTCAGGATCACCGAGGTCAGCGTGTCGTTGAGGCCGAGCCGGTTGATGATGTCGGCCAGCGGCACGAACAGCAGCGGCTGCGGCACCAGGTAGGTC
>VBAF01000379.1 GCA_005884705.1 Alphaproteobacteria bacterium | reverse complement strand
TCCGCTGACGCTCCAGCCGGCGCTGGCGCAGCACACCGAGCATCTCGGCCTGATTGCCACCGCCTCGACCACCTTCGAGCCGGCCTACACCGTCGCCCGCCGCTTCGCCTCGCTCGACCATCTCTCCAACGGCCGCGCCGGCTGGAACATCGTGACGACGTCCAATCCCGATGCCGCGCAGAACTTCGGCATGGACGACCAGATGGAGCATGACGAGCGCTATGCGCGGGCGCGCGAGTACTACGATGTCGTCACCGGTCTGTGGGATTCGTGGGCGGACGATGCTTTCATCCGCGACGTCGAGTCCGGCATTTACTTCGATCCCGCCAAGCTCCATGTGCTGAACCACAACGGCAAGTACCTGAAGGTGAAGGGGCCACTCAACATCGCCCGGCCGGTCCAGGGCTGGCCGGTGATCGTGCAGGCCGGCGCCTCGGATTCGGGCCGCCAGCTCGCGGCTGAGACGGCCGAGATGGTGTTCGCTGCTGGTGGGCCGATCGACGGGGCCCGCGCCTTCTATGCCGACGTGAAGGGCCGCGCCGCCAAGGCCGGCCGCAACCCCGACCATCTCAAGATCCTGCCCGGCGCGTTCGTGGTGATCGGCGAATCGCTGCAGGAGGCGCAGGACAAGCGGCTGAAACTCGACAGCCTGGTGAGCTACGACAGCGGCATCGCGGCTTTATCGATCGCGGTTGGTGTCGACGCGCGCAGGTTCGATCCCGACGGGCCGCTGCCTGAGATCCCGGAGACCAACCAGAGCAAGAGCGGCCGCGAGCGGGTGATCGCCCTGGCCAAGCGCGAGAACCTCACCGTGCGCCAGATCGCTGGTCGGCTCGGCGGCTATGGCGGACTGGGCATGATGGGCACGCCTGCGATGATCGCCGACCAGATGGAGGAATGGCTGGTCACCAATGCGTCCGACGGCTTCAACGTGATGTTTCCGTACCTGCCGGGCGGGCTCGACGACTTCGTCGCCAAGGTCGTGCCCGAGCTGCAGCGGCGCGGCCTGTTCCGCACCGAGTACGAGGGCCGGACCTTGCGCGAAAATCTCGGCTTGCCGCGGCCGGACAACCGCTTCTTCTCGGCGACGGCGAAGGCTGCGGAGTAGCTACCGCCCGGTGATCGCCTTGAGGTCGATGGCATTGGCCATCGCGGCGTAGCCCGCGCGGTTGGGATGGAGCTTGTCGCCCGGCCCGCCGGTCGAGGAGTTGGGCTGGAACACCGCCTTCACCTCGCCGGTCGCAGGATCGAGGGTCACGGCGTCGAAATCGATCACCCCGTCGAAGTCCTTGGCTGAGCGCAGGAACTCGTTCAGCGCCTGGCGCTTGGCCTCGACCTCGGGCCGGCCGTGGGTCGGCGTGCTGTTCAGCGCCGAGGTGAGCGTGGCGGCGAAGATCTTCACGCCCGGGATCTTCTGGCGCAGATGCGCCACGCCCTGCTTGTAGCCTTCGATCACCGTCTCGGCGGATGCGTTCGCCGCGCCGAAATCGTTGATGCCTTCCATCCAGATCACCGTCGCGACGCCGGGCAGGCTGATGATGTCGCGGTCGAGCCGCGTGACCGCTGCCGGTCCGCCCGCGATCGGCTTGGCGGCGTAGTCGGCGGATGCCGGCCCCGCGACCTGATTGCCGCCGATGCCCTGGTTCACCACCACGAAGCGATCGCCGTAGGCGGCATGCAGGCGGCGCGACAGGACGTCGGGCCAGCGGTCGTCGCCGTTGATCGTGGTGCCGGTGCCGTCGGTGATCGAATCGCCGAACGTCACGATCAGCCTGGTGCCGGAAGCGACCGACATGTCCAATTCGTCGAGGAAATACCAGGAGGTGGTCGAGAAGGGGAACGCGGCCTCGCTGTCCTCGCCGCCCTTCGAGCCACTGCCCGGCGGGCTGACGTACGACGTCTGCAAGGCCTTGGCGTGCCAGGTCATCGGCCCGCTCTCGCCCGCGACATGGAAGCTCACGCTGAGCTTGCGGCCGCGCAGCAGGGGATCGGCCGGCGCCTTCACGAACGGCAGCGCCACGGGATCGCTCAGCACGCTCTGGCCGGCCGGCACGGCGACGCTCTTCTGGCCGTTGAACAGCAGTGGCGTGCTGGTGCCGGCGACGACGGCGGCGCCGCTTTCCTGCAGGCCGACGAAGACGCCGTCGAAGGTGACCGGCTTGCTGCCGAAGGCATTCGACAGCCGGATGCGCGCCTGCGTGCCCCACACGTCGGGCTTCACGATCAGACGGAAGCTCTGGTCGCGCGCGCCCTGCTCGGGCGCCGGGAAGGCGAACTTGAGTTCGGGCTGCGCCGTCGGATTGCCGATCGGATAGGGGCCGTGCGCCGATCCGGTCCAGCTCGCGACCCATTGCTGGGCGAAAGCCGGCGACGCCATGGAAAGGAGCAATGCAACGCAGATCGCAAGCCGTTTCATGACGTCTCTCCCGAATTGCTTTTGTTGCCGCCAGTCTGATCGCTAGGTTGCGATGGTGCAATTGGGAAGGACCATGGCGGGCTTCGAGATCGCGACCGCGAGTGCAGACGATGTGGCGCGGGTGATGGGCTGGGCGAAGGACGAAGGCTGGAACCCGGCCAACACCGACCGGCTCGCTTTCCAGGCGGTCGATCCCGGCGCCTTCCTGATCGGCCGGCTCGACGGCGAGCCGGTGGTGTCGATCTCGGTGACGCGCTACGGCGCGGGCTTCGGCTTCCTCGGCTGCTACATCGCGCGGCCACAGGTGCGCGGCAAGGGCTTCGGCATCCAGCTCTGGCGCGCCGGCATGGCGCGGCTCACGGCCGACAGTCCTGGCCGCAATGTCGGGCTCGATGGCGTGGTGGCGGCATGAAGGCGTGCCGGCGGCGGCGGCGCTGCCGGCGGGCGTTTCCCTCGTCGATGCCAGGAGCCTGCCGTTCGACAGGCTCGCGGCCTACGACCGCCGCTTCTATCCCGAGGCGCGCGACAGCTTCCTCGCGCCGTGGATCGCGGTCGGCGAGCGCACGGCGCTGGCGGCGCTGAAGGACGGCGAGATCGTGGGCTTGGGCGTGGTGCGGGCGGCGGTCGCCGCCGCGCGCATCGGCCCGCTCTATGCTGCGACGCCTGCGATCGCCGCGGCGCTGATCGGCAAGCTCGCGGCGACGATGCCGGGCCGGCCGGTCGCGGTCGACATGCCCGACTTCAACCAGCCCGGCACCCGGCTCGCCGCCGAGCTCGGGCTCAAGCCCGCCTTCGAGACGGCGCGCATGTACACCGGGCCCGATCCGGCGATCGATCGCGCCGGCCTGTTCGGCGTGGCGAGCTTCGAGCTCGGCTAGCTCGAGCGGCGCGGTACCAGGGCGAGCCAGAGCGAGATCACCGTCGAGCCGATGGCGACCGCCTGCAGTCCCGACAGCGGCTCGTGCAGCAGGACGACGCCGCTCACCACCGCGACGATCGGGATGGCGATCGAACTCAGCGCCGCGACCTGGGTCGGCAAGAGCTTGACCAGGGTGAACCAGGCCGCCGTGCCGAGCGCCATCGGGATGGCGCCGGTATAGAGCGTCGCCAGGAGCGCCGCGGTCGACGGCAGGTGCGGCGGCCAGTCATCGATCACCGCCATGCCTGCAGCGATCGGCGGCCACGCCACCGCGACCTGCCAGAAGGTGAGCGACAGGCCCATGCCGGGCCAGCTCGTGCGCTTGACCACGAAGGTGCCGATCGCCCAGCACAAGCCCGCGACCAGGCCCCAGAACAGGCCCTGCGGCGCGCTGGCGTAGCTCCTGAAGTTGGGAACCATCAGCGCCGCCACCGCGACCGCGCCGATCGCGATCGCCAGCAGCAGCCGGCCGGTGAGCGGCTGGCGGAACACCACGAAGCCCAGCAGCGCCACCCACAGGGGCATGGTGTAGGCCAGCACCGAGGCATGGCCCGACGGGATGTAGAGCACGGCGAGCGAGGTCGCGATGTTCCACACCGTGATGTTCATCAGCGAGGCGAGGATCAGCGCCGGCCAGCGGCCCTTCGGCACGGCGAAGGATTCGCCGCGCAGCCGCATGATCAGCCACAGCATCACGAGCGCCGTCGACAACACGCCGGTGCGGAAGGTGAGCACCGGCAGCTCGCGCAGCGCGATGGCGAACATCGGCCAGTTGGTGCCCCAGACGAGCGTCAGCGCCGCCAGCAGCGCCAGCACCTTGATTGGGACCCGGGGCACGAGCGGATTACGCCTGGTGCTCGTCGGGCGCCTGTAGGAAGCAGCCGTCGATGCGCCAGCTGCCGTCGGGCAGCCGCGTCATCGGATAGAAGGCGGTGACCGGCCGGCCGTCGGGCCCGACCACATCGACCTTCTGCGCCGGCTGGCCGTTGAGGTCGACGATTTCGCGGAAGTTGAAGGCGCGCGGGCGATAGACCGGCTGGTAGCCCTGGCGCACCATGTCCATGAAGATCTCGGCGCTGCCGAACATGCGCTGGATGCTGGGCGAGGCGAGGCCGAAGGCGGCCGCGCCGTCGTCGCGGCGGAACGCCTCGACCTGGCGGCCGATGATGTCGCGGATCGCGCCGCGGTCGGCGTCGCTCAGCCCCGGTTCCTGCGCCGGCGCGGCGGCGGTGCCGAGCGCGAGGGCGAGGATCAGCAGGGCGAGGATGCGGGCGGCCATGCCGCGAGCTTAGCGGAAAATCGCCGCATTTGGCCGGCTTGCAACGCCGGGGCAGCTTCATTAGGGTGCGCGCCTTCGCCGGACCCCCTGCCGGGTCGTCCGGCCACGCGCCCGTAGCTCAACTGGATAGAGCATCTGACTACGGATCAGAAGGTTGGGAGTTCGAATCTCTCCGGGCGCGCCAATTTCTCGATGGCTTAGCCGACTCGTCCGCCTGCACGTCCTCTTTCCGCGAACGAGCGGCGTCCGTTTGCGGCGCGTAGGGCGGCAGCAGTCGATCCGATGACGTATTTCCGATTGTGCAATCAGACACGGATAATCATACTATCTGCACCCAACCATAGCGTGCAGTGGTATGTACAGCGTGAGTGTTTCGCCGATCAGGCGACCGCCGCTTCCGGTCCTGACTTCCCTTCGGTTTTTCGCCGCCCTGTCCGTCGTGGTCTTTCACGTCGCGAGCGGCCGTTCGAGCGACACGCTCGAGCTCGACGGCTTCATCAAGGAACTCGCAATCGGCGGCCATTCTGCCGTCACGTTCTTCTTCATCCTCTCAGGCTTCATCCTAACCTACGCTCACGCGGGGCACTCCGAGGTCGACAACCCGGACATCAAGCCGAGCACTTTCTGGCGGCTGCGCTTCGCCCGCATCGTCCCGGCCTACTTCCTCGGCCTTCTGCTCGCGCTACCGCTCCTCGTCGACTTCCTGCAGTCTTCTGCGCCTGCCTGGGAAAAGGCAGTCGGGCCGATTCTCGCCGTCTTCTTTCTCCAGGCTTGGTGGCCGCCGGTCGCCGAGATCTGGAACTATCCCCCCTGGTCGCTCTCGGTCGAAGCCGTGTTCTATGCGCTGTTCCCGTGGCTGTCGCAGGGCTCGGCGAGATTGTCGCGTCGATGGCTCTTCCTCGTCGGTTACGTCCTGATCGCCATCGCCACCGCGTGTCGAGCCGTTCCGCCCATCGCCGGCCACCCGTTGATTCATCACTTCCCTCTGTTCCACCTGCCGCTGTTCATCTTCGGCATGGCACTCGGTCGGCAGTTCATGTTCGGTCGAGAGCTGTCGCCGCAGAGTCATGTCGCGATGTTCTGGCTCGGCGTCGTCGCCTTGGTCCTGCTCTTTGGTTTCGGTTCATCGCTGCCGTCGTGGACGAGAAGCGATCCCGTGCTCGTGTTGGTGTTCTCGTTGATCATCTTCGGTGGTGCTCGACCGGCCGGCGTCGTGCGGCAGCTCAGTCTTCCTCTATGGGTCCTGTTGGGCGAGGCGAGCTATTCGATCTACATCCTCCACGTACCTCTGCGGATGTGGTGGGAAGGGTTGGAAGTCGGTTTGCCGAACGAGCTGAACTTGCCGCTGTATTTCGGCACACTGCTGATCGTGTCGATCCTCTCGTTTCAATGCGTCGAGAAGCCGTTGCGGAGATTGCTGTCGACCCCGAGATCGCGCGCCGCCCTGTCCGCCTCGTAGACGCCGCCGGCGAGAGGGGCGGGTCCGGCCGCGGGTCCCGAAGAGCACAAATTTGTCGCAACAGAGCCGCAGGGTGGGCGGCCTTTCGCACCCGCAAAAG
>VBAF01000270.1 GCA_005884705.1 Alphaproteobacteria bacterium | reverse complement strand
CGCCGCTCAAGAACGACATCAAGGTCGAGGTCGATCCCGACCGCCTGCGACCGATCGATGCCGATCTGCAGGTCCCCGACACGGCGAAATTCGAGAAGCACACCGGCTGGAAGCCGGAGATCCCCTACGAGCAGACGCTGCGCGACCTGCTCGACTACTGGCGCGAGCGCATCGCCAAAGAGGGCGACCGCTTCCTAACCCGCTGAGCACCGGTACCAGGCAAGCGTATCCGCGAGCCCCTCGCGCAGCGACACTGCCGGCCGCCAGCCGTAGCGCTGGCTGAAGGCCGCTGCCGACACGTCGAGGGCAGCGGCACCCGAGGCACGATCCGGCCGATAGACGATCTCCGCGTCATCGAAGCGGTCGAGCTCGATCAGCGTGGTCAGGACTTCCTTCACGCTGGTGCTGCCCGCGGCGGCGAGGCGGCAAAACCCGGGGCCTCGTCCTTCAGCACCGCGACGATCGCCGACGCCACGTCGGCCGCATGGATCAGATTGCGGCTCTGGCTGCCGTCACCCCAGATCTCGACCGGCCGCTCGCGCTCGACCACGCGGCGGACGAAGGACGGCACGAAATGGGCCGAGGCCGGATCGAAGTCGTCATGGGGCCCGTAGACCAGGGTGGGACGCAGCGCCACACCGGCGGCCAGGCGTTGCAGCCGGCAATACCATTCGAGCTGCTTTTCGAGGAAACGATGGACCCAGCCGACCCCGAACCAGTCGCCCGGCGGGTCATCCGCGAACATGGCGCTCTCCAGCTTCGGCCCCGCCCCCGGTGGATAGCCGGTGGTCGAGCTCAGCAGCACGACCTGCCCGACCCCTTCGGCCGCGGCGGCTTCGAGCGCGTTGACGCCGATGCGCAGGGTCGTGGTGACCGAGCCTACCGGATCGCGCTTGAGCTCGGCCGCCGTCGACAGCCGTCCAGCGCAGATGACGGCGCTCCGGGCGCCGCGC
Organism: Alphaproteobacteria bacterium; assembly: GCA_005884705.1. GTDB lineage: Bacteria > Pseudomonadota > Alphaproteobacteria > Reyranellales > Reyranellaceae > Reyranella. The sequence goes on along the minus strand of VBAF01000270.1, from coordinate 10,168 downwards.
AGGGCGGCGCGCGCCCGTTCCGGCGCCGTGAGGTCGGCCTGACGCCATTCCACCCCGGCTCTCTCGAAAGGCGGCCGCCGGTTGGCGGTGGCTACGATCGAGGTCACGCCAGCTTGCTGCAAGGCGTCGATGACGTGCCGTCCGATCAAGCCGGTCCCGCCAAGCACGGCGACCGACGTCATGGCGAATCGAGCTCGGCGACCGCGCCCAGCAGGTGGTACAGCGAGCTCGCCGGCATGACATCCGTCGCGGGCCTGCCCTCAGCGTCGAGCCTGTCCATCCAGCCGCCGGCCACCACGCCGGACAGAAAGTGCTTGTGCAGCAGACCGGCCAGTGCCGCCGCCCGGTCGCGACGGCCTTCGACCGCATAGGCCTTGATCGCTTCCGTCATCGGCCAGAGCCGCCGCGAGGGCTTGCGCACACGGCCATCGGCGGTCACCTCGTCGGGCAGCAGGCCGGCCGCGTCGATACCGCAGCGTTCGACATGCGCCAGTAACGCCTCGACGTAGGGCGCGACCGGCACGCTGGCTTCGCGCTCGTACCAGCGCAACAGCCAGATCCATTCGCAATGGTGGCCGGGCTCTACGATGCGGTCCGGCGCGGGCGCCAGCGCCTCGTCGAAGTACTCCAGCAGCACGCCAGCCTGCGGCTCGAAGAAGTGGCGCTTGAACAGCTCGAACATCGCGCCGGCGCGTTCGAGGTAGCGCGGCTCGCGGGTGTTCATCCACAGGTTCAGCAGCGCCTCGAACAGGTGCATGTGCGGGTTCTGCCGCCGCACCGCATCCACGGCGGGCAGCGAATCGACATAACCGCCGGCCGGCGCCCGGAAATCCTTGTCAAGCTCGGCAAGCATCTCGTCGGCCAGGGCAAGCGGCGCGCGCTCGCCGCTCAGGCCGGCATAACTGCCGAGCGCCAGCAGGACGAACGCCTGGGCATAGAAGTCGCGGCGGCTCTCCCATGGCTCGCCACCGCGATGCACCGAGAACACCCAGCCGTGCGACTTGCGGTAGTCGCGCACCATCGACCGATAGCCCCGCTCGATCAGGGAGTCGGCTTCCCTGAACCAGTTTCTCTTGCGGGCGAGCACGTAGGAATGGATCTGGCGCGCCTGCACCGTAAGGCGGTGCGGCACATCGCGGACCGGCTCGCCCTGCAGGGTGAGCTGTTCCTCGAATCGATCGTGCTGGGGATCGAAGCCGCGGCTTGCCCACAACGGCAGGGCTTGCCCGACTGCCCAGCTACGCAGGTCCAGCCCGGCCAAGGGCTACACCTGACCCATGATCTCGCGGACCCGATCGCGCGGCACGGCAACGACGTTGAGCGACAAATCGCAGCCTTCGGACAGCAGCTCGATCCGGCCCGTGCTGGGCGAGAAAACGCCAATCTCGTAGCCCAGATCGCGCAGTGTCGCCATCAGCCGCTGTGCGTCACTGCCTTGGCCCCGCAGCGCCTTGTCGCTGATCTCGAGGACGATCAAGGGACGGGTTTTGGCGAGCACATCGCGAGCCCCGGCGATGACGCTTGCCTCCGCTCCCTCGACGTCTATCTTGACGACGTCAAGACGTTGAAGCGCCAAATCGCCGGCGAGCGAGTCGAAGGTCCGCACATCGACCTGCTCGACGCTCTCGGCCTGCACGCCGTCATTGGCAAACCCGCCGAGCGTGTTGTGGCCGGAATGCGCGCCCTGCGCGAGGCGGAGCTCGGCCGTCCCGCAGACCGCGCCCAGCGCCACCGGAACCACGGTGATGTTGGCCAGGCCGTTACGGGCAATGTTGCGCTTGAGGTTAACGCGCTCGCGGGTGCTCGGCTCGACCGCCAGCACGCGCCCCGAGGGGCCGACCCGCTGGGCGGCGAACAGCGTGTAATAGCCGTCGTTGGCGCCGACATCGGCGAAGACCATGCCGGGCTTCAGGACCCGGTCGAGAAAGGCGAACTCGTTCGGCTCGAAGGAGCCGCAAACGTACAGGCAGAGGCTGTTGTCGTTGCCCAGCAACACGTCGACCGTGGTGCCGTGATACCAATTGAGGGTGAGCGGCACCGACAGCCGGCCCCGGGCGGCCTCCCACAGCGCCCCGCGACGGCAGGCCAGCCAGCGGCGCTGCTCGTAGTATTCGCAGGCAAAGCGCCAACTCGGCTTGGGGTCCGGCCGCGGCTCGGCCGGCGCCAGCAGGGCGGCGTAAGCGCCGCCCATCCGCGGCGCGCTGGCCAGCAGCCACCGTCCGAAATTGTCCAGATGATAACCGAGACCGGAAGCGACCACGTTCCACAAGTTCGCCGTCTTGCTCGGTCGCTGGCCGTCTGGCACGAAAGCTGAGCCTCCCAGTTCGTCTATCGGCTAAACTACCGGCTGGGGAGCGTCAAGTTGCGGTGACGGCGATGCCGCCTATAATGACCGTCTTCTCCTTTCACGCATCCGGTTCAATGAAAGCGCCGTCTCTTCGCGCCCTGCTCGCCGTCATTCTGGTCTTGGGGATCGTCCCCTGCGCATCGGCGCAAGCGTTGCGCGTCGTCGCGCGCGTGAACGACGATGCCATCACCGACTTCGAGCTGCGGCAGCGCATCACTTTTGCCGTTCGCAGCTCGGGCATGCAGGAAACCCCCGACCTGCAGCAGAGGCTGGCGCCCCAGCTGCTGCGTCAGATGATCGACGAGCGCCTGCAGATCCAGAACGCCAAGGGCCTCGGGGTGAAACCGTCCGAGGCCGAGGTCAACCAGCGGGTCAGCGAGATCGAGCGCAGCGCCGGCATGCAGCCCGGCCAGTTCAAGCTGTATCTGCAGAGCATCGGCGTGCCCTACGAGATCGCGGCGCAGCAGATCGAGGCGACGCTCGCCTGGGCCAAGATCGTGCGTCGACGCGTGCGGACGCAGGTCGACGTGTCGGATGCCGAGATCGACGACGCGATGGCGCGCATCCGCACCAACGTCGGCAAGACCGGATCGCGGGTCGCCGAGATTTTCATCCCGATCGACAAGGTCGAACAGGCCGATGAGGCCAAGCGCAGCGCCGACCGGGTGATTGAGCAGCTGCGCCGCGGCGCAAACTTCGCCGCACTGGCCCAGCAATTCTCGCAGGGCGCGACGGCGCAGCAAGGCGGCGATCTCGGCTGGATCCTGCCCGGCGCGCTCGACCCCGCGCTCGATGCGGCGATGGAGAAGCTGGCGCCGCGCCAGGTCTCCGAGGCGATCCGCACGCCGGCCGGCTACCATGTCCTGTACGTGGTCGAACGCCGGCCCTTCGCTTCGGCGCGGCCCGACGACGTGCGCCTGAACCTGGTGCAGATGACGCTCGCCCTGCCGGTCAATGCCACGCCCGACGAGATGGCTCGGGCGACCGGCGAGGCGCAGAAGGCGATGGTGGGCGTGCGCTCCTGCCAGGACCTGCATGTGCGGGCGCGCGAGCTCAAGGGCGCGACTGCGGGCGACCTCAGCAATGTCCGCGTCGGCGACCTCGCGGCCAACCGCGAGATGCACGAGCAGATTCCCACGCTGGCGCCCGGCGGCACCGCCGGTCCGTTCCGCGTCGCCGAGGGCCTGCAGGTAGTCGCGTTGTGCAACAAGGAGGGGGCCGGCGGCACGCCGACCCGCGAAGTGATTTCCCAGCAAATCCTGTTGCAGAAGTTGGAGGCGGCGAGCCGGCGCTATATGCGCGATATGCGGCGGGTCGCCACCATCGACATCAAGCAGCCGTGACCCAGCCGCTGCCGCTCGCCGTCACCATGGGCGAGCCGGCCGGCGTGGGCGGCGAACTCAGCCTCAAGGCATGGCTGGCGCGCGGTGAAGGCGCGCGGCCGTTCTTCGCCATCGACGATCCGCCGCGGCTCGCCGCCCTCGCCGGCAAGCTTGGCCTCACCGTTCCAGTACGCGAGATCGCCCGACCGGCCGAGGCAGCATCGGCCTTCGCGACGGCGCTGCCCGTGCTGCGCGTGCAGCTCAAGGTGCCGGCCAAACCGGGCCATCCCGACCCGGCCAATGCGCCCGCTACGATCGCGGCGATCGAGCGCGCGACCCATCTCGCCCTGGCCGGCGAGATCGCAGGCTTCGCGACCAACCCGATCCAGAAAAAGACCCTGCAGGACGCCGGCTTCAGACACCCGGGCCACACCGAGTTCCTGGCCGAGCTGGCGGGGGCTGCGGACGTCGCCATGATGCTCGCCTGCCCGGCGCTCCGGGTCGTGCCGGTGACCATCCATCTCTCGCTTGCGGACGCCGTTCATGCGCTGACGCCCGAGATCATCGTGCGCGTCGGCCGCATCGCCGCGGCCGGTCTCAAGTCGTTGTTCGGCATCGCCCGGCCGCGGCTGGCCGTCGCCGCCCTCAATCCGCACGCCGGCGAACAGGGCACGATGGGCGACGAAGAGAGTCGGATCATCGCACCTGCCATCGCGACGCTGCGTGCCGAAGGCCTCTCGGTGCGCGGCCCGGCACCGGCCGACACGCTGTTCCACCCGGCGGCCCGCGCGACCTACGACGCGGCGCTCTGCATGTATCACGACCAGGCGCTGATCCCGATCAAGACCATCGACTTCGCCGGCGGCGTCAACGTCACGCTGGGCCTGCCGTTCGTGCGCACCTCGCCCGACCACGGCACGGCGCTCGACATCGCCGGCAGCGGCCGCGCCGATCCGACGAGCCTGATCGCCGCGCTGGCGATGGCCGACGACATGGCCCGCCGGCGCGGGACCTGACGATGGACGTAGCGGCCCGCGTGGCGGCCTTGGCGCCGCTGCGCGAGACGATCGCCAAGCACGGCCTCGATGCCCGCCGGCGCTTCGGCCAGCATTTCCTGCTCGACCTCAACCTGACCCGCCGCATCGCCCGCGCCGCGGCGCCCTTGGACCAGGGCACCATCATCGAGATCGGCCCCGGTCCCGGCGGGCTCACCCGCGCGCTGCTGCTCGAAGGCGCCGGGCGCGTGGTGGCCGTCGAGGTCGATCCGCGCGCCCTGGCCGCCTTGGCCGAGCTCGAAACCGCGGCGGACGGGCGACTGAAGGTGATCGAGGCCGATGCCCTCACCGTCGATCCGGCGGTCCTCGGTACCGCGCCGCGCCGCATCGTCGCCAACCTGCCCTACAACATCTCCACGCCGCTGCTGGTGCGCTGGCTGCAGGGAGCCGACGCGATCGCCGACATGGTGCTGATGTTCCAGAAGGAGGTCGTCGACCGGCTGGTGGCGGTGCCGCGCACCAAGGATTACGGCCGTCTCTCGATCCTCGCCCAGCATGTCTGCGAAGTCCGCCGCCTGTTCGACGTGCCGCCCTCGGCCTTCGTGCCGCCGCCCAAGGTGACGTCTTCCGTCGCGCGGCTGACGCCAAGGCCCCCGGACCAGCGCCTGGCCGACCTTGCGCCGCTGGAGAAAATCACCGCGGCCGCCTTCGGCCAGCGCCGCAAGATGCTGCGCGGCTCGCTCGCCGGCGCCTTCGCCGATCCCGTCGCCGTCCTGGAAGGCCTCGGCCTCTCGCCCACGGCGCGAGCCGAGGAGCTTTCGGTCGCCGATTTCGTGCGCTTGGCGGGCGCGTTAAGCGGCCTCCCTAGCGACCTTCCCGCAGCGCCTTGACGAAGTCGGACAGGCCGACCTGTCGCTCGAGCTTCAGGCGTTCGGCAGTCAGAATGGCCTTGAGGTTGCTAAGGCTGGTGCCGATGTCCCGGTTGACGATGACGTAGTTGTACTCGGCGTAGTGGCTCATCTCGTCCGCTGCTTTAGCCATGCGCTGGGCCACCACCTCCTTGGGATCCTGGGCGCGCGTCAGCAGGCGCTTCTCGAGATCGCGGGTCGAGGGCGGCAGAATGAACACGGTAACCAAGTCCGCCTTGACCTTGCCGGCGAGCTGCTGCGTGCCTTGCCAGTCGATGTCGAACAGCACGTCGCGGCCGCCCTTCAGCGCCGCGTCGACCGGCGCGCGCGGCGTGCCGTAGTAGTGGTCGAAGACCCGCGCGTGCTCAAGGAACTCGCCGCGCTCGATCATGCCGCTGAAGGTCGGGGTGTCGACGAAGCGGTAGTCGACGCCGTCCTTCTCGCTCGGGCGGCGGGCGCGCGTCGTGCACGAGATGCTGAGCTCGATCTGCTTGTCGTTGTCCAGCAGCTGGCGCGACAGCGTAGTCTTGCCGGCGCCCGAGGGCGAGGACAGCACCAGCATCAGGCCGCGCCGCTGGATCACCGGCGCCTCGTCATTCGACATTCTGGACCTGCTCCCGCATGCGCTCGACGGCGCCCTTGAGATCGATGCCGATGCGCGTCAGCTCGATGTCGGCCGACTTCGAGCACAGCGTGTTGGCCTCGCGATTGAACTCCTGGCAGAGGAAATCGAACTTGCGGCCGACCGGATTGTCGGGCCGCGCCTCGTGCAGCAGGCTGCGCGCCTGGGCGATGTGGGCAATTAGCCGGTCGAGCTCCTCGCGCACGTCGGCCTTGCCGACCAGCATCGCCACTTCCTGGGCGAAGCGTTCCTCCGAAAGCGCCGGCGTTCGCCCCAGCAGCTCGCCGAGCTGGGTCTCGAAGCGCTGCCGGACGACGCCAATCTGCGCCTGGGCCCGCTCGGCGGCGCGGCGGCACAGGCTGTCGATCTCCTCGACATGGCCCTCCAGCACGGCGGCCAAGGCCTTGCCTTCACCTGCGCGGGCGTTGACCAGCCCCTGCAGCGCCTCATCGAGCGTGCGCATGAGCGCCGAATCGAGCGCCGCCAGCGCCTCCTCGCCCTCCGCGCCCTCGTTCTCCTCCTCGATCACCCCGCGCACTCGCAGCAGGCCGTCGGCGGTGGGCGCGGAAGCGCCGGTGCCCTTGCGCACCTCGTCGACCAGCGTCGCCAGCTCGGCCAGCAGGTCACGATTGATGCGCAACGGCTTGGATTTCGCCTCGCTGGTCATGGTGAGGGAGAGCGCAACATTGCCGCGCTTGAGCCGCGTGCCGGCGGCGGTCCGGGCAGGATTCTCCAGACGGTCGAAGCCTTGCGGCACCCGGCAGCGGACCTCGAGATTGCGTCCATTGACGCTGCGCGCTTCCCAGACCCAGCGCCGGCGATCATCCGCGCCCTGTGCCCGGGCATATCCCGTCATGCTCGAAATCAAACGATCCGCTCCACTGGCCCCGCTGTAGCAAGGCCCTCTACTATTATCGCATGACAAAGTCTTTCGCGAGCATCGTCATCACCGGTGCCTCGAGCGGCATCGGCGAGGCCTTGGCGCTCGACTACGCCCAACCCGGCATCGCGCTGGCGCTGTCGGGCCGTGATGCCGAACGGCTGAAGGCCGTCGCCGAGGCGTGCCGCGCCCGGGGTGCCACCGTGGATGATACGGCGATCGACGTGACCGACCGGGCGGCGCTCGCCGCCTGGCTCGCCCGGTTCGACGATGTGCATCCGGTCGACCTGCTGATCGCCAATGCCGGCATCTCGATCGACAAGGAAAACTCCTCGCTCGACGATTTCAGCCGGGTGCGCCAGACCATGGCGGTCAACGTCGACGGGGTGTTCAACACCGTCGAGCCGCTGGTCGGCCGCATGATGCACCGCCGGCGCGGCCAGATCGCGGTCGTGTCCTCGCTGGCGAGCTTCATCGGCCTGCCCTATTCGGCGTCCTACAACGCCAGCAAGGCCGCCGTGCGAGTGTGGGGCGAGAGCATCCGCTACGTGCTGAAGAAGCACGGCATCGGCGTCAGCGTGATCTGTCCCGGCTTCGTGGTCAGCCGGATGACCGCCAGTGCGCCCTTCCCCATGCCGTTCCTCATGACGTCGGCGCAGGCCTCGGCGATCATCCGCCGCGGCTTGGCGCGCGACCGGCCGCGCATCGCATTCCCCATTGGCACCAAGGCCGCGGTGTGGTTCGGTGCGGCCCTTCCGGGCCGCTGGGCGGCGAAGCTGCTCGGCGCCTGAGCGTTTGTGGGAAAGTAGATGTGGAAAAGTCTATTCGGGCGTCGCCGGGGCACTGAAGACAGCCCCTTCGCGGTGTTCCTGGCGCCCAACGCCGCGGCGATCAACCAGGCGCGCCAGCAGCACCTCGTTTCGCTCGGCCTCGATCTCGAGCGCAAGAAGGTGCTCGAGGTCGGCGCCGGCATTGGCCTGCACACGCCGTTCTTCCTCGAGCGCGGCTGCGAGGTGACCGTCACCGACGGTCGTGCCGAAAACGTAGCCGAGATCGCACGCCGCCTGCCGCAAGCGCGCACCGCGGTGGTCGACATGGAGACCGACCGTTCGCTCGCCGAGCTCGGCCGCTTCGACGTCGTCTATTGCTACGGCCTGCTCTATCACCTCGGCAATCCCGAGCGCGCCCTCGCCCGGCTGGCCGAGATCTGCGACGGCATGCTGCTGCTCGAGACAGCGGTGTCGCCGGGCAACCACGACGAGCTCCTGTACGTGCGCGATCCGGACTACTTCAACCAGGCGGTCTCCGGCATCGGTTGCCGACCGACCCGGCTATGGGTGCTCAACCGTTTGCGCGTGCTGTCCGGCCACGCCTACATACCGCGCAGCCAGCCCGACCATGTCGATTTCCCGACCGACTGGAAGCAGCCGCCGATCCAGCTGATGTATCGCTCGATCTTCGTCGGTTCGCGCGATGCCCTCGGGCTGCCGACGCTCGGCGACACGATCCCGATGCAGCAGGAGCCCCAACGCGACCTGGCACCTTCGCAGCGCCTCACTTGACCTGGTGCGTGAGCAGCGCCGCCGTGCCGCCCTGCTCGCGGCTGTATTTGAGCAGCGCGGCGCGGCCGCCGGCGGCATAGGCGGCGACGGCGCCGAGCAGCTTCCTGAGCTCGTCCGGGCTGGTGCGGTCGAACCTGCAGTAGGCGCCGCGCGTCAGCTTGGCGATCTGCGGGAAGAGGCGCGAGGCGGCCCGGTCGTTGCCTTCCTGGAAGACGAACACCGGCAAGCCGAGCAGGCCGAGCTGGCCCGCCTCGTGGCCGACATGGTCGACATCCTCCTCGCAGCAGTCGCCGACGAACACCACGGCGTCGATCCGGCTCTCGCGCCGCTGCTCGGCGGCGTAGCGCAGCAGGCGGCCGATCTGGGTGCGGCCGGCGAGGCAACGCACCGCACTCATCAAGCGCGCCAGCTCGCGGCCGTCGGAGGTCCAGCGGCTCACCTTGAATTCATCGAAGCCGCGATAGAAGGCGAGCCGCACGTCGAGACCGCCCAGCGCCTCGGCGGCCACGAACATTTCGCCCTGGATACCGCAGGCATGGTCCCAGGTAGGCTCCCGGCTGGCCGTCGCATCCATGGCGAACAGCAGCCGTCCGCGCGTTCCGGATGTCCGCGCCGGCAGGCGGGACACTTCCTGCACGAAGGCGTCCGCCGACGTCGTGACGGCCTTGGTCATGACTCCGATATGAGCCGGTTTCCTTGCACACGCAATCGCATCCGCTATAAGGCGCGCCTCATGGCTGGGTCCAAACGCGGTTCATCCTGGTGGGCCGACACGCTGCTGCTGATGGTGTCGATGGTGGCGAGCCTGTTGGTCGCCGAGGCGGTGGTGCGCGTGCTGAACGGCCAGCCGCTGCTGGCCTTCCCGCTGCCCGACGCGATCGACGAGGGTGTGCTGAAGCCCGAGCAGGTCGACGCGATCCCGCGCGCCACCGGCGTCGACCGCGCCTGGTTCTTCACCAACCCGCCGCCGCTGCCCAATCGCGTGCCGCCGCCGGAGGGCTGGCAAAGCCTGTTCATGGATTTGCGCGAGAAGTTGCCGCGCAATGCCGCGTTCCAGCCCAACGACGTCTTCAAGGTTTGGAACTCGGTGTTCGCCGGCGATCCGTGCCGGCATCCGTTCCTCAAGCAGGCGCCGGGCCAGCTCTGGCTCTACGATCCGGCCGACGGCAACGCCTCGCCGCCCTACCGCTTCTTTCCGGACGTCACCTTGCCCGACCGGCTGGTGACCAACCAGATCGGCTGGCGCGGCGGGCCGATCGAGGTGCCGCGCGGGCCGCGCACGGTGCGCATCGTGTTCGCCGGCTCCTCGACCGTGGTCGACGGCCACTTCGCGCCCTACTCCTACCCGGAGTTCGTCGGCCACTGGCTGCAGCAGTGGGCCGACGCGAACAAGCTCGATGTGCGCTTCGAGGTGCTGAACTCGGCGCGCGAGAGCAACATCTCGGCCGACATCGCCAACGTCATCCATACCGAAGTGCTGTCGCTCCGGCCCGATCTCGTCGTCTACTACGAGGGCGGCAACCAGTTCCGGC
>VBAF01000412.1:7582-10901 GCA_005884705.1 Alphaproteobacteria bacterium | reverse complement strand
CATCATCCAGAGCTTGCCCACGCCAAGGCCGCCCCAGCCGCTGTCGACGCCTTTGCCGGTCCACAGCAGATCGTGCAGGCCGACGGCGCCGCTATGGCCCTCCCAGAGCTGCTGCACGATGCCGGCGGTGGCGACCACAGTGACCAACAGCACGGCGATCAGTCCGGCGCGGCGCTTGAGCGGCGCGTCCGCGATGGCGAGCGCCAGCACCAGCGCGGGCAGAGTCGGGAAGATCAGCCGCCATTCGACCAGCCATCCGAGCGTGAACAGCACGCCGACAAGGACCACGCGCAGCACCGTGGGCCGATCGAACCACAGGCCGGCCAGCAGCATCGACACCAGCACCAGGACGTAACCCGGCATGATGTCCTCGTTGATCACCGCGAGCAGCAGGACGAAACCGCAGCCGACATGGAACAGCGCCGCCGGCGCAGCGATCCGCGCCTCCCCCGTCAGGCGAAGGACAAAGCCATAAACCGCGGCGACACCAAGGCTCGCCCAGAAGGCGTTGAGGTAGGCGAACTGCTTCCACGGTGTGCCACGCAAGATGCCGAGCGCGTCCAACAGCCGGGCCGATGCGCCATACAACGGAAAGTAGAGGTAGTTGGACGGATCGAGTCGGGCATGCGCGAAGTCACCGATCCAGGGCTCGGCTTGGATGCTCTTGTACATGCCGTTGGCGGTGATGATGTGGACGTTCTGCAGCCAGCCGATCAGGCCGCAGAGGAAGAGCAACGCGAGAAGGAACGCCAGCGCCGACTGCCAAGCGTACGTATGCCAGCGACCCTTTGTCATCCCGAGCGCAGCGAGGGATCTTTCAGGCAGGAAGGATCCCTCGCTGCGCTCGGGATGACACGAAGTGACGCTCGGGATGACAGGCGGTCGACCCGATAGCTCAGAACTTGCGGCCGAACAGCACCACCGCGCCTTCGGCGTCATAGCTTTCGGAATGCAGGCAGCCGCGCGGCATGGCGAAGGTCTCGCCGGCGCGGTAGGTGCGGGCGGCGCCGTCGCGATGCAGGGTCAGCGCGCCCTTTACCACCATGGCGCGGACGTCGAACGGATGGGCATGCTCGGGGTTCACCTTGATGCCGGGCGTGGAGTTGGTCATCACGTCGTAGCCGTCGCGCTTCAGCTCGGCTTGGAAGGCCTGCGCATTCATCGTCATCTCCTTAGGCGGGCTTTCGCGCCGCCACGGCATATTGCGCCCCGAGCGGCAGCCACGCCAGTGCCCGGTCGACGAAACGCAGCCAGCCGAGGCCCGGCGGCATGAACATCAGATAGTCGGTCTCGACCTCGTAGCGGCCCGAGCCGAGCAAGCCGTCCTGGACCTCGCCGGCGTCGAGCAGGATGGCATTCTCGTCGATCGGCGTGCGGGCGATGACGTGGCGCACCAACGGATTGCGGGGATTGTGCTCGAAGACATAGAGCCGGCCGCCGGGCCGCAGCACCCGGCCAAGCTCGGCATAGACCGCCGGGCGCTCCGGCACCGGCACATGGTGCAGCACGGCGCTGATCGTGGCGACGTCGAACTGCCGGTCGGCGAAGGGCGTGCGCGCGCCGGCCTGCGGGGCCAGCGCCGGCGCCGGTCCGAGCGTCGCCGGCCAGCGCGCGGCGGCCTCGGCCAGCATGCCGGTCGAGACGTCGCAGCCGGTGAACGAGGCGCGGCCGCCGAGCCCGGCCAGCACGCGCATCAGGTCGCCCGCGCCGCAGCCATAGTCGAGCAGGCTCACTCCGCCCGCGCGCAAGCCGGGCTCCCGGCGCAGCAGCCAGCGCGCCTTCACGGCGATGAAGGAATCGGCGTCGCCCATCATGCGCTTGAGCGGATTATCGAGGCCGCCGTCGTAGGTCGCGGCATGCCGATCGAACTCGGGAGGGTCGACTTGCGCGCTCACTTCGGGCCGCCCACGATCTCGCGGATCATGAACAGCGGCCGTCCCTTGCTCTGGTCGTAGAGCCGGCCGAGATAGGCGCCGATGATGCCGAGCATCAGGAACTGCATGCCGCCCAGCAGCCCGATCGCCGCCATCAGCGACGTCCAGCCGGGCAGGTTGAGACCGAGCAGCCAGCCGACGATCGAATAGACGAAGAAGGCGAAACCGACAGCCGCCATGATCCAGCCGATGGTCATCGAGGCCATCAGCGGCACCACCGAGAAGGCGGTGATGGCATCGGCCGCGAAGCGGATCATCTTGCCCAGGGGATACTTGCTCTCGCCCGCCGCGCGCGGCTGGCGATCGTAAGGCAGCGCCACCTGCCGGCCGCCGATCCAGGCCACCATGCCGCGCACGAAGCGGTGCCGCTCCGGCATTGCCAGCAGGAGATCGAGCACCCTGCGCGTCACCAGCCGGAAGTCGCCGGCATCGAGCGGGATCTCGACGTCGGTCATGCGGCCGATCAGGCGATAGAAGGCAGCCGCGGTGGCACGCTTGAACAGGCTCTCGCCCCGGCGCGCGCGGCGCTGGCCGTAGACCACATCCGCGCCCTGGTCCATCAGCACCATCATGTCGGGCAACAGTTTGGGCGGATCCTGAAGGTCGGCATCGATGATCAGCACGCGCTCGCCGCGGCAGACCGAGAGCCCGGCGGTAAGCGCGAGCTGATGGCCGTGGTTGCGCATCAGCTGCACCGCCACGATGCGCGGGTCGTGCGCCGCCGCCTTGACCATCGCCTGCCACGTGCCGTCGCGCGAGCCGTCGTCCACCACCACGATCTCGGACGTGCCGCCCAGCCGGTCGAGCACCGCGCCAACACGGCTCAAAAACGCCGGCAGCACGCCCTCTTCGTTGAAACAGGGCGCCACCACGGACAGGGCAGGTTTCTCGGTCATCGCTGGGCAGACTTAACACAATCGGATAAACCCGCACCATGACCGCCAACGACAACGACCATCGCGGCCTGCTGCCTGCCGGTCTGGCCGACCTGCTGCCGCCCGACGCTGCGCGCGAGGCGCGCGCGATCGATACGGCGATCGAGCGCTTTGCCGCCTTCGGCTACGAGCGGGTCAAGCCGCCGATGGTCGAGTTTGAGGAATCGCTGCTGGGCGGCCCCGGCGCGGCGCTCGCCTCGCAGACCTTCCGGCTGATGGACCCGGTGTCGCAGCGCATGATGGGGGTGCGGCCCGACATGACCGTGCAGGTCGCCCGGATCGCGGTGACCCGGCTGAAGCACGAGCCGCGGCCGCTGCGCCTGTCGTACGGCGGCAACGTGATCCGGGTGCGCGGCAATGCGCTCAAGCCCGAGCGACAGTTCGCCCAGGTCGGCTGCGAGCTGCTGGGCGTCGACACCGCCGCGGCCGACGCCGAGGCGGTGCTGCTGG
>VBAF01000412.1:6347-7544 GCA_005884705.1 Alphaproteobacteria bacterium | reverse complement strand
TGGTCGCCGCCGTCGCCGCGGGCCTCAAGCTCGACGCCGAGACCATTCGCCGCCTGCGCCGCGCGCTCGACCGCAAGGACGAGGCGGCGATCTCCCAGGCGCTCGGCGAGAGCCGCAAGGCCGCCGACCTCTTCACCGGCCTGCTGCGCGCTGCAGGCCCCGCCAACAAGGCGCTCGCCCAGCTCAAGAAGCTCAAGCTGCCGGCCGCCGCCCAGGCGGAGGCGGTGCGGCTCGCCGAGGTCGTGGCCCTGGTCGCCGCGGCGGACGAGGAGCTGCCGCTCACCCTGGACGCGGTCGACTATCGCGGCCTCGAATACCAAACCGGCGTCTCCTTCTCGGTGTTCGCCCTGGCCGGCCGGCAGGAACTGGCGCGCGGCGGCCGCTACTCGGCGGGCTATCCCGAGGACGGGGTGAGCGAGCCTGCCACCGGCTTCACCCTCTACATGGACGCGGTGCTGGCCGCGTCGGCGCCCGTGCCCGTACGCCCCCGCCTCTATCTCTCCGCCGCCACCGCCTGGCACGACGCGGCGCCCTGGCAGGCCAAGGGCTATGCGGTGGTGCGCGCCGTCACCTCGGCCGCCGACCCGCGGGCCGAGGCCAAGCGGCTCGGCTGCACCCACGTCCTGCTCGACGACGACGCCGTGCCGCTCTGAGTGTGCGCCGAGGCTCGCCCAATCGCGGGCCGGCTGGGACGGTGACAAACCTTACGCTTTGGTTCGCAACCGGACATTTGGGGGGGGTTGGTTTCCCTGGTAGCGCACCGTCGAGTTTGCGGGGAAACGTCATGGCTCAACACACCAGCAGCACGTTCGGGGCCGCCGCGGAGGTCCCGCTGCTGCCGCATATCCTGGTAGTGGAAGACGATGTGCTGGTCCGGGTCGCCGCGGCGCAGTATCTGCGCGGTCGCGGTTTCCCGGTCCTCGAAGCGGTCAATGTCGACGAGGCGGTCGACATTTTGCGGGCCGACAGCCTGGTCCGGGTCGTGTTCGCCGACGTCAGGCTGCCCGGGCCGCGCGACGGCGTCGAACTCGCCCGGGTGATCCACCGCGACTTTCCCAAGGTCGAGGTGCTGCTGACCAGCGGGATCAGTCCGTTTCCGGAGCTCCAGGACGGCGTGACGCTGATCAAGAAGCCGTATTTCCTGGTCGACATCGAGCGCCACTTGCGGTCGCTGCTGGCGCGGCCGCGCGCCGGCCT
>VBAF01000412.1:2590-6319 GCA_005884705.1 Alphaproteobacteria bacterium | reverse complement strand
GGCTGCCGCCTGCTCTTCAACATTCACGCACCGGATGGCGCAACGCGCCGGCCGTCACATCGAATCCACAGAACCCTGCGCGCGCCGCGTCGTTGTTGGGCGGACGAATGCGGAGGTACGCGAAAGCAGGCTCGGTCGATCTCGGTCGAAGAGCGGGCGGTCCTTCAGGAACTCGACAGCAACGGTCCCAGCCGCCAACTCAACGGGCGCGTCAGTGGCCGGCTCAACCTCTACGGCTTCGTCAATGAGGGTCCACGCGGCTGGTTCATCACCGCAACCGGCCGCAAGATGCTGAGGAGCGGCCGCGTCGTGCCACTCTCGCCCGAGCAGCTCTTCTGGTCGGCCGGCCCCGTGCTGGCGACCGCAGAGAACATGGCGTGGGCCGACGGCGAGGAGTGCCTGGCGGCCTAGCTCAGCCTTTCAGCGCCTCATTGGTGCGGGCGATGTTGACCTCGTGGCTCTCGAGCATTTCGGACAGATCGCGGTGCAGGCTGTCGTCGCGCACCTTGGGCAGCATCTCGCGCAGCTTCTTCACGACCCAACCCTGACCGCGGTTTAGAAAGGCCATGCGCTCGGGCAAGGCCTCGATCGCCAGCGCCTTCTCCTGAAAGGCGCCGATCTTCGTCGAGGCGGGCACGCCCAGCGCCTTGAGCTGCCTGAGCAGCATGGCGCACCAGCGCGCCTCGTCATGGTGCACGTCGCGCAGCAGCTCGGCGAACTTCGAGCCGGCCGCCGTCCCGGCGCTGCGCAGCGCCACGCCGGTGCCGGCGCGCTCGGCCTCGAGCAGCTCGTTCAGGAAAGCAGCGAGTTCGTCCTTGGTGGCGAAGCCCATGTAGGCGTCGTCCGCCTCGTGCGCGAGGCAGGCGGGCGAAGCAGGTTCCGGTCGCTCAGTTGACATCATCACTCTCCACGGAAGACTCCATCATGCTCCAGAGTCGTGCGATGCGGAACCGGGCGCCGGAAGACGCGCCGCGCCGCCGGGTCGGCCCGACAGTCGGGAGAACTGACGGCTAGAACGCCTCCGCGGGCATCGCCATGAGCGTGGCAGCCCCCGCCTTGATCTGGTGGTTGAGCGACGTCGTCTGCGGCAGCACGCGCGCGGTGAAGAAGCGCGCAGTGGCGAGCTTGGCCTCGTAGAAGGCGTTGTCGGTGCCGGCAGCGAGGCCCTTGTGGGCGGCGATCGCGATGCGCGCCCACATGTAGCTCATCGCGGTCAGCGCCATCAGGCGCAGCAGGTCGGTCGCGGCGGCGCCGGCCTCGTCGGGATTCTTCATCGCATTCTGCAGCAGGAAGACGGCGGCGTCCTGGACGCGGCCAAGCGCCTTCTCGAGCGGCTCGACGAATTCCTTGAGCTTGTCGTCGGCCTTGTGCTCGGCGACGAAGCCCGACATCAGACCGAGCAGGCGCTGCGCCGCCGCGCCGCCCTTCATCGGCAGCTTGCGGCCGACCAGGTCGAGCGCCTGGATGCCGTTGGTGCCCTCGTAGAGCTGGGTGATGCGCGCGTCGCGCACCAACTGCTCGACGCCGTTCTCGCGGATGAAACCGTGGCCGCCATAGGTCTGCACCGCCAGATTGGCGCACTCGCTGCCCATGTCGGTGAAATACGCCTTGATGATCGGCGTCAGCATCTGGATCAGGTCGTCGGCCGCCTCGCGCTTGTCCTTGTCGGGATGGCGATGCGCCTCGTCGATCAGCATGCCGACCCACAGCGCGAGCGCCCGGGCAGCCTCGGTGAACGACTTCTGCGTCAGCAGCATGCGGCGCACGTCGGGATGGACGATGATCGGATCGGCTGGGCCGGACGCGTTCTTCGGGCCGGTCAGCGAGCGGCCCTGCAGGCGGTCCCGCGCATAGGCGACGGCGCTCTGGCGCGCGACCTCGGCGATGCCCAGCCCCTGCATGCCGACACCGAGGCGGGCGGCGTTCATCATCACGAACATGGCGTTCATGCCGCGGTTCAACTCGCCGACCAGCCAGCCCGTGGCGCCGTCGAGATTCATGACGCAGGTCGCGTTGGCCTTGATGCCCATCTTGTGCTCGATCGCGCCACAGCGGATGGCGTTGCGCTCGCCGACAGTCACCGAGCCATTGGGGCCATCGGCCTTGGGCAGGAACTTCGGCACCAGGAACAGCGAGATGCCCTTGGTGCCTCCCGGCGCCCCTTCCGGACGCGCCAGCACCAGATGCAGGATGTTCTCGGTGAGATCGTGCTCGCCGGCCGAGATGAAGATCTTGGTGCCGGTGATCGAGTAGCTGCCGTCAGCCAGTGGTTCGGCCTTGGTGCGCAGCATGCCGAGATCGGTGCCGCAATGGGGCTCGGTGAGGCACATCGTGTTCTTCAGCTCGTCCGAGCCGTGCCGCGCCAGCGCCTCGTAGGCGCCGTGGCTCAGGCCGGGATACATCGAGAAAGCCTGGTTCGACGCCGTGAACATCTCCTGCAGCGCGAAGCCCACGGTCGCCGGCAGGCCCTGCCCGCCGTACTCCGGATCGCAGGTCACCGCCGTCCAGCCGCCCTCGCGGAACTGCTGGTAGGCCTCCTTGAAGCCCTTGGGCGTGCGGACCACGCCGTTCTCGTAGGTGCAGCCTTCCTCGTCGCCAGAGCGATTGAGCGGGAACAGCACGTTCTCGCAGAGCTTGGCCGCCTCCTCGAGGATCGCCTGGATGGTGTCGGGCGTTGCGTCCTCGTAGCCCGGCAGCGTGGCGAGGCTTCCGACGTCGAGCACTTCGTTGAGCACGAAGGTGATGTCCTTCACCGGACCCTTGTAGACGGCCATGGCTTCCTCCTCGGTCTCAGTCGTTCTCGGGATCGACGCCGCGCTGCTTGAGCTCGGCGGCGACCTGGGCTTCGACTTCCCGGAATTCGGTGATGTGGGCGTCGAGATCGCGCCGCTTGCGTTCGAGATCGGTGATGTGAAGCCGGCTGCGGCGCAGCAACTCGCGCAGCTGCTGCAGGCCGGTGCGGTCGACCTGGTAGAGGTCGAGCAGCTCCTTGATCTCGGCGAGCGAGAAGCCGAGCCGCTTGCCGCGCAGGATCCAGCTGAGCCGCACCCGGTCGTGCGCGCTGTAGAGCCGCGTCAGTCCCTGGCGGCGCGGCTTGATCAGCCCCTCGTCCTCGTAGAAGCGGATGGTGCGCGCGGTGATGGCGAACTCGCGGGCCAGCTCGGCGATGCTGTATATGCGCGCCGAATCGCGCGGCGGGCTTTTGGCTGGAACGGCCGAGGGGGCGACGGGCATGATGTAAACGTCATAGTTGACGTTTACGTAAACGTCAATGAGGGTTTCATCAGGCCGTCAGGAAGCCTACGGCTTCGACGAAGGAGCCGGTGGGGGCGCCTTTTCTCCTGTCTCATCGAGGTACAAGTTGAACAGGGCCAGCCAAGTGAGCTTCCTGGCCTTCACCATTTGAAGCAATTCCTCGTCGGTGACAGTGGTGCCAGGCGCGTGCCGTTGGATCCTTCTGGAAGCCTTGCGCGCAATGGCGTGCCCAGCCTTTGGCACGGCATCGTTCAATGCCGCAGCGAGCGCCTTTGCCTTGCCCCGTCCCGGCGGACGTCCCTTGGGATTGCCCGATACGCCTTTCCTGAACTGGAACGTAACGGGTGGCTTCCCGTAACCCACGTCATATTGTCCCTCGGTCGGCGCGGATTGACGACGAGGTTGGTCTTCGCGGCTACTCATGGCGGCGATGCCGGGCTGGAACCGTTTGCGGAAGACGCAGCGTGCTCTGCC
>VBAF01000412.1:0-2548 GCA_005884705.1 Alphaproteobacteria bacterium | reverse complement strand
AGGTCGGCAAGTTTGTCACCCGGCAGTTCCCGCAACTTGCTCCGGTTTACCGCCTGAAAGCCGCCCAAGGAAAGACGTTCGCCGCCGCGCGGTTCGACCTGAGCCTGCATCGGCTCGAGCAAGCCAAGTTCTCCGATCTTCTGGCAGAAGGCCTGCGTACGACGGAACTGCATCTGGTATTCTTGCAAGAACTTCCCGACATTGTCGACGTACGGCGTGGGTTTCTTATCGGCGTCGAACAGTCTCTGGCCACGGCCTTCTCGATTGAATCCCGAAAACGCCTCGTCGATACACAGCAGGAACCTCTGGCCGTCCGGCGTCGCCGAGAAAACAAACGGATAGCGACGCACGAAGGCCGGCTTGTACTTGGCTTCCCAAGTCGCATCGCTCGTTGAGACAAAAAGATTTTGGTCGCGCCTCAATATATTGTGGTCGGCACCGGCAAAGACAATCGCATACTCGGCCGCAGCCTGCGGAAACTCGACTGCCATAAGGGGCACCGAGTTGACCTTCGCGGTGAAACTATAGTCCACCGAGGGCTCGACGAAGCAGTCGTGGTGCTGGGCCACTGACAGGGGCACCGCGCTCTCATAAAACAGCATCTGGGTCGTCATGGGATCATCGTCTCCTGCCGTCGCATTCCGAGTTCGTCCTGACGAGGGTGCATCGCGGTTGCCTCACGGTGACCCGTTTTCGTATTCACCTCGCCTCTTCTCTCAAGTCAAAAGTGATCCTGCACCGGACTCCTGCCGGAAGACGCATGTCGGGATTGGGCAATTTCAGTCGGACGCCGAATGTTCCGCTGGCGGCATCGAAAACCTCATCGACGACCGTCACTGTAGCTGCGTAAACACCGCCGATTGCCCTGTCGGGCTTCACCTGCGCCGCACTGCCGACTGCGATCTTGTGGTAGTAGGCGAGCGGCACGAACACTTCGACCCTTAGCGGATTGATCTGCGCCAGAGTCAGGATCGGGGTCTGCTCGTTGCGATATTCGCCGGGAACCAGCATCCGTTCCACCACGACGCCGTCGATCGGGCTGACAAAGCGGCGCTGCTTCAGAAGCTCCTCGGTGCGCGTAACGTCGAGGCGAAATATCTCCAAATTGAGCTTCGCCTCCTTCAGTTGCGCCTCGGCCGCCTTTGCCTCCGCCGCCGCCTCCTCGACAGAGGCCTGCGAAGCAAAGCTCTTTGCGCCGAGCTGACCGGTCCGCCCGAACTTGCTGCGCAGGAAATCCAGCCGCGCCTGCATCGACTCGATCGAGTATTCGTTGGTCGCCTTGGCCTTGGCCAGCGCAAGGTTCGCCTCCTCGACTCCATCCTCCAGGCTTCCCATGACCTGCCCTTCGACACGACGTCGCCGCGGTCGACGTCGAGACGCTTCACTACACCGACGACCGAACTTGCAAGCTTCACCACCTGCTGGGGCTCGATCACGCAGTCGAGCTCGGGGCTGGCGCTCTCGGCGTTCAGCCCGCCGAGTGGGGCGCAAAGCAGGGCCAGACAGGCGAGCACGCCTGCAAGGCGAACATTACACTGGATCGACGACTTCATTCGCCGCCACCCGAAAACGCCAGCAAGGTTCCCATCTTCCGGTCGACCCGCAGCAATTCGCGCCTGACCGTGGAATGAATTCGCTCCGCACTCCGCTGCGCGTGCCGCAGCAGCCGCGCCGCCAG
Organism: Alphaproteobacteria bacterium; assembly: GCA_005884705.1. Classification (GTDB taxonomy): domain Bacteria; phylum Pseudomonadota; class Alphaproteobacteria; order Reyranellales; family Reyranellaceae; genus Reyranella. Next base: position 870 of record VBAF01000412.1, on the reverse strand, counting down.
CGGACGAGCAAACTCGGCTGGCAGCCGGGCCAGCCAGCGTGCGATGCGACGGCCGGAAAACTCCAGAATGGCATCCTCGAGAGACAGCATCGCCTCGACACCACCAGGTTCGCCCTGACGGGCGCACCGGCCTTCAAGCTGCCGGTCGATTCGGCCGGCATCGTGGCGCTCGGACAGGATCACGTGCAGGCCGCCATCTGCCGCGGTCTCCGGCGCGAGCTGGATGTCGACTCCACGACCCGCCATGTTTGTGGCCACCGTGACCCTGCCGGCCTTTCCGGCCTGGGCGATGATTTCGGCTTCGTCTCGGTCCTGTCGCGCATTCAACACGACATGCTCGATCCCCGCATCGTTCAGGCAGGTGCTCAGTTGCTCGGAAGACAGTACCGATCGGGTTCCGATCAGTACCGGTCGCCCAGCTTCCGAAAGGGTCTTGGCGCGCCGAGCGATGGCCAGCTGCTTGGCTTGCTGTGTCAGGAAGATACGGTCAGGCAGGCGCACTGGGCAGCCGATAGACCGACCACATTTCGCCTGCCACCTCCCGCGCAGTTCCCGTCATCCCTGCCAATTTCCGGTAGCGGCGAAAGAAGCGCTGATAGGAAATCCGGGCCACCGGATGCTTGCGCCCGGTGACCTGGCATCCCTCCTTGAACTCGATCAACTGGTGTAAGCCTTCGTTCCACGAGCGATCGGCCATGATACGGCCCGTATACTCGTCGACGATCTGGATCTTGCCATCAGCGACAAGGTAGTGCTCGTCGCGCTTGAACAGGTAGTCCGCGGTGAGCGCCTGGCGGGCCGCTTCCTCGCGGCGAACTGCGCTGCGCCAGGTACCCCCGAGTTCCTCCCCCGCTTCCGCCAGGACCTGCT
>VBAF01000411.1 GCA_005884705.1 Alphaproteobacteria bacterium | reverse complement strand
TCGGGTTGCGGTTCTTGGCGGCGTTGAGCTCGAGCTCGCCCTTGGCGGGGAGGATCTCACCGGGTTTCATGGCGAACTCCTCAGCGGATCGGATTGTGAACGGTGACGAGCTTGGTGCCGTCGGGGAAGGTCGCCTCGACCTGGATCTCGTGGATCATGTCGGCGATGCCGTCCATCACCTGCTCGCGGCGGATCACCGTGCCGCCGTCGCGCATCAGCTCGGCGACCGAGCGGCCGTCGCGCGCGCCCTCGACAACGAAATCGGTGATCAGTGCCACCGCCTCGGGATGGTTGAGCTTGACGCCGCGCTCGAGCCGCCGGCGCGCCACGTTGGCCGCCATGGCGACCAGCAACTTGTCCTTTTCCCGAGGCGTCAGGTTCATGGCTCGCGTTCCCCCCTGCCTTTCACTATAGAGGCAGCATCAAATATGCCAAACGCGCGGCAGCCGGCGGCCGCGAAAATCGCCGAGAAAGCGTGTGGTCGCGGCCCGGACTTCGGTCGCCTCGCCGAGCAGGCGGGCGACCACGACGCCATTCACCAAGGTGACGCCTGCCCTCACCCTGTCTGCGCTCTCCAGCAGAGCGCGCGCCTTCTCGAAGGGCGCTTGCGCCTCGTCCCATACGCCGATCACCGTGGCGAGCGCATTGGCGGTGCCGAAACCCGCGCCGGCGGGCGTCTCGCCCTCGACGCGCAGCGTATCGGTCCATACCAGCTTGCCGGCGCGGCGCACCGACCAGGAGTCGAGCAGCAGGCCCGCGGTGAAGCGCTCGCCCGAGGCGGCACGACCGAGCACGACCATCTCGCAGGCGAGTAGCGAGCCGCCGGGCGCGATATCGGCGACCGTCCGGCGCTTCAGCCGCGCGCCCTCGAACACGATGGTCTCCTGCGGCAGCCAGTCGAGGGTCGCGCGCTCGCTGACCGTCACCGCGATCTCCATCGCGCAATGCCCGGCGGAGCGCGCGGCGCGGTAGATCTTCTCGGCCGCCTGGGTCGCGACCACCGCCTCAGCCCCCGGCCCGAGCTCGATTGCCATCGCCAGGCAGTCGCCGTCGGTCACCCCGCCCGAGGTGGTCACCAGCACCGCCTGCGGCGGCTCGCCGGGCTCGGAATCGGGGAACAACACCCGGCAGGGATCGCGTTGATAGAGATCGGTGAGCCGTGTCTGGCCGTCCCGGACGGCGAAGACCACGCGACTCGAGCCGTTGGCGCGCTGCAGGCGGGGTCGGCTGACGTCCATCGGCTCCGTTGATAGAGTAAGGACCGAGATGAGCAAAGCCTTCACCCGCGAAAGCGACGGCGACGACGAGGACGACCTGCCGGAAGAGTCCGGCGGGCTGCCGCTTGGCGCCAAGAACTACATGACGCCGGCGGGCTTCGCGCGCATGCGCGAGGAGCTCGACGGGCTGATGCGCAAGGAGCGGCCGGAGGTCGTCAAGGTCGTGAGCTGGGCCGCCGGCAACGGCGACCGTTCGGAGAACGGCGACTACATCTACGGCAAGAAGCGGCTGCGCGAGATCGACCGCCGGGTGCGCTATCTCAGCAAGCGCCTGGCCAACGCCGAGGTGGTCGATCCTGCCCGTCGGGGCAAGACGGAGCAGGTGTTCTTCGGCGCGACCGTGACCTACGCCAACGGCCGCGGCGAGGAGCGCACCATAAAGATCGTCGGCGTCGACGAGGTCGAGCTCGACAAGGGCCATGTCAGCTGGATCTCGCCGATCGCCAAGGCGCTGCTGCGCGCCGAGCAAGGCGATGTGGTCAAGATGCGCACGCCGCAGGGGGTCGAGGAGATCGAGGTGGTGACGGTGGCGTACCTGTAGTTCTTCTCGGGGGAGAAGCCGATGACTCGCGACGAATATCTGTCCGCCATCAACGAGTTCTTCTATCAGGGCGAGGTGCTGGGCGAGGCGTTCTTCGCCTACTGCGTCAAGCACGACCGCGATCCCCGACAGGCCGGCAAATGGGCGATGCTGCTGCAGCTCGAAAGCGAGACCAAGGCCCGGCTGCGGCCGTTCCTGGTCTCGCTCGGCATGAGCGTCGCGCAGGACGACGTCTCGGCCCGCATCGCCGAGATCACCGAGGGTTTCGCCGGCAAGTCGTGGCAGCAGCACATGGCCGAGATCGACGGCATCACCGGCTTCTTCCTCGACAAGTTCCGCGCCATCGAAGCCGCCGCGCCTGACGGACCGGAGCGGGACATGGCGAGGGCGATGGTCGAGCACGAGACCGCCATCAGCACCTTCGCCCGCCGCGAGCTCGCTGGGGACGGCGTCAATTCCCTGGCCGACGTCAGGGCGCAATTGAGATGGCCGTTGCCCTAGCCGGCATTCAGGCCAGTCGCATTGCGGGCCTTGGCCGCGGGGCCTACGCTCGGTTGCGCAAGCAGCCGGGAGAAGGCAACCATGACGCAGCAGCAGACACGTCGTCATATGCTCAAGGTCGTCGGTGCAACCGTCGTGATGGCGCCAGCCATCGTCCGCGCCCAAACGCCCGCCGCCCCCGCTGCGACTCCGGCCGCGCCGGCCACCACCATCACCACGCCGCCGCGCGATTTCAGCCGGAGCGGCGCGCCGACGGTCTATGGCCGCGATCCCGACATCATCACCATCGATCCGGCGTTCGATAGCCTCACCCAGAGCAACACCCCGATCCAGCGCCTATGGACGGGCTCGATGTGGGCCGAGGGGCCGGCCTGGAGCTCGGTCGGCAAGTTCTTGGTGTGGAGCGACATCCCGAACAACCGGCAACTGCGCTGGATCGAGGACGACGGCCGGGTGAGCGTGTTCCGCTCGCCGTCGAACAACAGCAACGGCAATACCTTCGACTTCCAGGGCCGGCAGGTTTCCTGCGAGCACCTGACGCGCCGGGTCGTGCGCTACGAACTTGACGGCTCGGCGACCGTGCTGGCCGACAGCTACAACGGCAAGCGGCTGAACTCGCCCAACGACGTGGTGGCTCATCCCGACGGCAGCGTCTGGTTCACCGATCCGCCGTTCGGCGGCCAACTCTACGAAGGCACGCCCGATA
>VBAF01000410.1 GCA_005884705.1 Alphaproteobacteria bacterium | reverse complement strand
AAGAACGGCGACGGCCCCAGCGTTCTGATGCAGGCCGGCAACCATGGCGACGAATGGGAGGGCCAGATCGGGCTCGGCAACCTGATCCGCAGCCTGGAGCCCAAGGACATCAAGGGCCGGCTGGTGATCCTGCCGTCGGCCAACTTCCCGGCGGCAATGGCGGGACAGCGGACCTCGCCGATCGACGACGGCAACCTCAACCGCTCCTTCCCCGGCAATCCCGAGGGCACCATCACCGAGCAAATCGCTCACTTCATCGAGCACGTGCTGCTGCCGGGCTTCGACTACAGCTTCGACTTCCATTCCGGCGGCAGTTCGCTCGCCTACATCCCGAGCGCGCTGGCGCCAAGGCATGGCGACGAAGCCCGCATGAAGAAAGTGGTCGGCATGCTGAAGGCGTTCGGCGCGCCGGTCAGCTACCTCGCCGCAGCCCCCCAGGGCGGCGGCCGCACCTTCACCTCGGCTTCGTTCCGCCAGGGCGTCGTCTGCATGGGCACCGAGCTGGGCGGCGGCGGGCTGGTCACGCCACAGTCGCTCAAGATCACGCAGGACGGCATGCGCCGCGTGCTGGCCCATATCGGCCTGCTGCAGGGTGCCGTGCCACCGCCGACCGCGACGCGGCTGACCGAGATCGGCGGCGACGACTACTATGTCTATGCCTCGGACGGCGGCCTGTTCGAGCCGCTGGTCGATCTCGGCGCCGAGGTGACGGCCGGCCAGCCGGCAGCGCGCATCCACTTCCATCACACGCCGTGGCGCGAACCGGAGGTCCTGTCGTTCAAACGCGCCGGCCTCGTGCTCTGCAAGCGCGTCCCGGCGCGCTGCGAGCGCGGCGACTGCCTGTTCCACCTCGCCACCGACCTGGAGGAGTGATCCGATGCGCCCGTCGATCGCCTCCGCCCTGCTCCTCGCGCTCCCGCGCCTACTTCCCGGCCCGCGCCAGAAATCCGCGCGGGTGCCGTGATCCGCTGGCTGTTCGCCGCCGCGCTCCTGTCGGCCATCGCCCCGCCTGCGTCCGCCGAATGGACCAAGAATCAGCGCGTTCGCTTCGTCGGCTCCTGTATCGAGGGTTGCCAGGCGACACCCAACCTGTCGGGCCCGGGCAAAGCCGCCTGCCCGACGGCGTGCAACTGCCTCGCCGACCAGGGCGAGAAGACGATGACCCCGGCTGATTTCGAGGAAGCCGACAAGGCGGCAGCTAAGGACAAGATGACGCCGAAGATGGACGAGCTGGCCAAGCATTTCCCGGCCTGCGCGCGCCAAGCCCTCGGCCGGTAGCTACCGGCAGGCCTTGCAGGACAGCCGCGAGGCCGTCCGCCGCCCATCCTTGCGCGGGCGCGTCTCGGCGTGACCGCAGACGTTGCAGCCGTCGATCTCGAAATCGATCCAGTGGGTCGGCGCGCCGCAGGCCTCGCAGGGCAGGCCGCGACGCGAGCCGATCGGACCCCAACCCGGCGCGTGACACTTGGGACAGAGCCGCTGCAGGCGCCTGGCGAGCTTGTAGCCCGCGGCGCGCAGCACCTGCATGCGCAGCGGGTTCTTGTGCGCGCGCATGTCGGAGTAGAGCACAGCGAGCCCATCGCTCGAGCGCTCGGCCTCCCGGTCCATGGCGGAAATCACGTCTTCGACCGTGACGAGGTTCTTGATCGGATGGCTCATGTCGCTGTTGCAGCCCACGAACACGCCGAACCGGGGAAAGCCCATGCCCTTCAGCGCCAGCAGCCGGTCGGGATCGCCTTTCGCGAAGCGCTGCAGCCGCCAGGTCGTGCGGTGCGTTGACAGGGTCTCGACATGGCGGATGCCGCGCTTGCGGTCGACGAAGGCGAGCAGTTCGACGCCGCCCGGCACGAGCGGCAGCCGCCCGATCGGCCCGTAGCTGCCTTCACTCGCCAAGGCGCAGTCGATATCGGGCAGTGCGTCGAACACCATCTCGGCCTTCAGAAGCGCGGTCTCGACCAGCGCGTCGGGGCGCGGCACCTCGCCCGAGAAGGTGCCGAGCGTGTCGGTGTCGAGCGCCGGCACGACGATCTCCGCCCCCAACACGCGCTGGAAGACGGGCGCGAGCGCCCGCTCCTTGTGGTGCATGGTGGCGAGACCGACCCGCCGGTTCGCGTAGGGATGAGGCACAACGACAGATCGATTGAGACTGTGCCTTACTCCGCCGCTTGCGGCATCGCGGCCCGCGCGAGCTGCTGCTCGACCAGCGTCGCCCAGTAGGACGCGCCGATCGGCAGGATCTCGTCGTTGAAGTCGTAGCCCGGGTTGTGGACCATGCACGAGCCTTCGCCGTCGCCGTTGCCGATCCAGATGTAGCAGCCCGGTCTCTTGAGCAGCATCCAGGCGAAGTCCTCGCTGCCCATGGCCGGCGTCGGGTTGCGGTTGACGTTGTCGAGGCCGACCAGCGCGCTCGCCGCGTGGGCGGCGAACTCGGTCTCCTGCGGGCTGTTCACGGTCGCCGGATAGCGCCGCTCGTAGCGCCACTTGGTGACCTCGGCGCCGAAGCCCGCCGCGACGTTGCGCGCGATCTTCTCGATCTGCCGTTCGATCATGTCCTGCACCGACTTCTTGAAGGTGCGCACGGTGCCGCGCAGCGTGCATTCCTGCGGGATCACGTTCCAGGTGTCGCCGGCATGGATCTGGGTGGTCGAGACGACGGCGGTGTCCATCGGATCGACGTTGCGCGCCACGATCGACTGCAGCGCCGTCACGATGTGGGCGCCGACCACCACCGGGTCGATGCCGTGATGCGGCATGGCGCCGTGTGCGCCGACGCCCTTCACCACCACCTCGAAGATGTCGTAGGCGGCCATCATCGGGCCCGGCCGGACGGCGAAGCGGCCGACCGGAATGCCCGGGATGTTGTGCATGCCATAGACGCCCTCGACCGGGAACTTGTCGAACAGCCCCTCCTCGACCATGACGCGGCCGCCGCC
>VBAF01000269.1:23558-33288 GCA_005884705.1 Alphaproteobacteria bacterium | reverse complement strand
GACCGCGCCGACCTTCAGTGTGTTCCAGATCGACAGCATGGTGAGGGGATTGTCGAACACCTGGTCGAAGTGGCTGAGGCCGTAGGCCTTCATGTCGAACAGGGCGTCGAAGTCCTTGATGAACATGAACTTGCGAAACGCCGCGATGACCAGGGCGAGCGTCGGCAGCACGACGACGACGAAGAGATAGGTGAGGGCGAGGCCGAAGGTGAACCAGCGCCACGGCCCGAGATTGAGGCTGCGTGGGCGGAACGCCTTGCCGGCGACGGTGGCGAAGCTCTTGCCGCTGAGGATGCGCTGCTGCGCCCAGACCAGGATCGCGGTCACAATCATCAGCAGGATCGCGACGGCGGCCGCGGTGTTGTAGAGCGGCGGGCTCCAGGCGGTGAGCTTGAAGATGTAGGTCGTGAGCACGTTGATGTTAGCCGGCGCGCCGAGCGCCGCGGGCACGCCGTAGATGCCGAGCATCACCACGAACGACAGCAGGCTGCCGGCCAGGATCGCCGGCGCGATCAGCGGGAAGGTGACGGTGAAGATCGTGGCAAAGGCCGAGGCGCCGGAGACTTCCGAAGCCTCCTCGAGGCTCGGATCCATGTTCTGCAGCGCCGAGGCAGTGAACATGTAGACGTAGGGGGCGTAGTAGATGCCGAACACCAGGATCAGACCCGACATCGAATAGAAGTCAACGCGGAAATCGATGCCGACCCACTTGAACACCATGTTGAGCAGGCCGGTCTTGGGCGAGCCCAGGATGCTCCAGGCGACGCCTGCGACCAGCGGCGGCACGAACAGCGGGATCATGCTGGCGCCGGCAATGAAGCGCTTGGCCGGCGTGTTGGTGCGCACGACGATCCACGAGAAAGCCAGCCCGATCGCTACCGCGAGGATCGTGCCGCCGCCGCAGGCGGCCAGCGCGTTGAAGAAGGCGAGATGGACATTGTCGTTGCCCAGCACCTTAAGGAAATGCTCGAGCGAGGGATGGAACTTGCCGAAGCCGTCGACCACCGGGTTGGAATCGCTCAGCGCGCCGAACAACAGCATCAAGAGCGGATAGACCACCAGGAAGGCGAGCACGATCAGCAGCGCGCCGACCCACAGGGGCGCGGCGAGCCGACGCGGTACCGCCGCAGACTCCATCGCTTCAGGCAGGGCGGCCGTACTCGTCGCCGTCAAACGCACTTCCTCCCAACGTGTCCGCGGGGTTGGCCTCCGCGAGCTTATTCATTGTGTCTGCACCGTAGCCCATCGTGATTTCCAAGGCTACGCTTTGGCCATGAACCTGCGACACCACGGCCGCTACGACTACGTCCCGCTGCGCGGCCGTCCCGACTACAGCTGGCCCGACGGCAAGCGGCTGGCCGTCTATTTCGCCCTCAATCTGGAGCATTTTTCGTTCGGCGAAGGGCTCGGCGCCGAGCTGGCGCCCGGCGGGCCGCCGCCCGACGTGCTGAACTATGCCTGGCGCGACTGGGGCAATCGCGTCGGCGCCTGGTATCTGCACGAGGCCTTCGATGCGCTGCACTTGCCGATGGCCGCGCTGGTCAATTCCAGCCTGTATGACTACGCGCCGGCGTTGGTCGCGGCGCACCGCGCCCGCGCCGACGAGATCGTCGGCCACGGCCGCAGCAATGCCGAGCGCCAGGGCACGCTCGACGAGGTCGCCGAGCGGACCTTGATCCGCGACGCGACGTATCGGCTCGCGAAAGAGGAGGGCCGCGCACCGGAAGGCTGGCTGGGTCCGTGGATTTCGCATAGCCACGTGACGGCCGACCTGCTGGCGGAAGCCGGCTACAAGTATCTTCTCGACTGGTGCATGGACGACCAGCCGATCTGGTTCAAATGCCGCGGCAATCGCCGCCTCCTCGCCGTGCCCTATCCGCAGGAGCTGAACGACATTCCCGCCATCGTCGGCCGCAAGGAGAACGGCGCGGACTTCGCCGACATGATCGTCGATCAGTTCGACGAGATGATGGAGCTGTCGCGGATGCGTCCCCTGGTGATGGGCGTGGCGCTGCACGCCTACATCGTCGGCCAGCCGCATCGCCTGCGGCACCTCAAGCGCGCGCTGCGGCACATCGCCCAGCAGCGCGGCGCAATCTGGCTCACCACGCCGGGCGCGATTGCGCGACACTGCGTCGACCTGCCGGCCGGCACCGTTCCCTGAAGGAGACCTGATGCGCCTGTTCACCGCGACCCTGGCCACCGAGACCAACACCTTCTCGCCGCTGCCGACCAGCCTGCAGAACTACAAGGAGTCGGTGTTTTTCCGGCCGGGCGAGCATCCGACCGATGCACCCCGCATGTGCACCGCGCCGCTGTTCGTCGGCCGCGCCCGCGCCAAGGCCGAGGGCTTCGACTTGATCGAGGGCAGCTGTTTCGCCGCCAGCCCGGCCGGCACGACCAACCGGGCCGACTACGAATTCATGCGCGACGAGATCCTCGGCCAGCTCGAGAAGGCGATGCCGGTCGACGGGCTGCTGCTCGGCCTGCACGGCGCCATGGTGGCGCACGGCTACGACGACGTCGAAGGCGATATCATCGAGCGCTGCCGCGAGATCGTCGGGCCGAAATGCGTGATCGGCGTCGAGCTCGATCCGCACTGCCATCTCACGCTGAAGCGCCTGTCGAAGTCCGACATCATCGTGCTCTACAAGGAGTTCCCGCACACCGACGTGGTCGACCGGGCCGAGGACGTGCTCGACCTGGTGCTCAAGACCCTGCGCGGTCAGATCAAGCCGGTGATGTCGGTCTACGACTGCCGCCAGATCCAGAGCTATCCGACGACCATCCAGCCGATGCGCGGCCTGGTCGACCGCATCATGGCGATGGAAGGCAAGGACGGCATCCTGTCGGTCTCGATCGCCCATTGTTTTCCCTACGGCGACGTGGCCGAGATCGGCACCCGCGTGCTGGTGATCGCCGACGGCGACAAGAAGAAGGCCGATGCGCTGGCGACCAAGCTCGGCGAGGAGCTGGTCTCGCTGCGCGGCAAGACACGGCCGCCCTACGTCGACATCAAGACCGGGGTGAGTGATGGCGTCGCCTTCAACGATCTGCCGGTCGTGATGGCCGATCCGGCCGACAATGCCGGCGGCGGCGCGCCGTCGGACAATACCGACATCCTGAAGCACCTGATCGAAACCAGGGTCGAGGACGCCTGCATCGGCCCGATCTGGGACCCGATCGCCGTGCGCCTGTGCTTCGATGCAGGACTGGGCGCAAAGTTCGACCTGCGGTTCGGCGGCAAGATCGCCGTGACCTCGGGCGCGCCGGTCGACGCCAACGTCGAGGTGATCGGGCTCAAGCGCGACGCCTGGCAGAGCTTCGGACCGACGCAGGTGCCGGTCGGCAATTGTGCCGCGGTGCGGGTCGGCGGCGTCGATGTGGTGCTGATCGACAACCGCACCCAAGCGCTGGGGCTCGAGCTGTTCACCAACGTCGGCATCGATCCCGCGCAGAAGAAGATCGTGGTGGTGAAGTCGACCAACCATTTCATGGCGGCCTTCGGCCCGATCGCCAAGAAGGTCATCTATGTCGATTCCAACGGGCCGCTGAAGCGCGATCCGACCAGGATCGCCTATACCAAGGTCGAGCGGCCGATCTGGCCGCTCGATGCCGATGCGCCGCCGCGGGGACTCATTTTCTAGCTTGCTGGCGGCGGCCAGCCGTCGCATAGCCTCTGCATGGTTCTTGCTTATAGGGAAAGCATGATGTTCCGCCTTTTTGCCGGCCTTCTCGCGCTCCTGCTGCCGCTGTCCGCCGTGGCCCAGGAGAAAGTGCTGCGCGCGGTGTTGCATGCCGACGTCCGCGTGATCGATCCGGTCTGGACCACCCAGACCATCGCCAACATTCACGGCGCGCTGGTCTATGACACGCTGTTCGGCAACGACGCCGACCAGAAGCCGCAGCCGCAGATGGTCGGCAAGTACGAGATCAGCCTGGATCGGCTCAACTACAGCTTCACCCTGCGCGACGGGCTGAAGTTCCACGACGGCTCGCCGGTCACCACCAGGGACGTGATCGCCTCGCTCAAGCGCTGGGGTGCCAAGGACGGCGTCGGCCAGCGGCTGATGGGCTACGTCAGCGAGATGAAGGCGGTCGACGACAAGACCTTCACCATGACGCTCAAGGAGCCCTACGGCATGGTTCTGGAATCGCTCGGCAAGAGCGGCAGCTCGATCGCCGCCATCATGCGCGAGAAGGAGGCGCTGACCGATCCGCAGCAGCAGGTCAAGGAATCGATCGGCTCGGGCCCCTTCATCTTCGCCAAGGACCAGTGGGTGCCGGGCAGCAAGGCGGTCTACCTCAAGAACAAGGACTACGTGCCGCGCAGCGAGCCGCCCTCGTCCTTCGCCGGGGCCAAGATCCCGGGCGTCGACCGCATCGAGCTGATCTGGATGCCCGACCCGCAGACCGCGATGTCGGCGCTGGTCAACGGCGAGATCGACTTCTGGGAGAACCCCAACACCGACTTCCAGCCGATGCTCGAGAAGGCCAAGGGCATCAAGCTGCTCAAGACCGGCAAGATCGACAGCACGCAGGGCATGATCCGGCTCAATCACCTGCAGCCGCCGTTCGACAACATCAAGGCGCGGCAGGCGATGTACTACCTGATCAACCAGGAGGACTACCTGCGCACCATCGTCGGCGACCCGCGGTACTACAAGGTGTGCCCCGGCTTGCTGACCTGCGGCGGACCGTACGAGAACGACGGCGGCACGCAGTGGATGAAGGAGTACAATCCCAAGAAGGCGCTGCAGCTCCTCAAGGAGGCCGGCTACAAGGGCGAGCCGATCACCGTGCTGGCGGCGACCGATCACAACACCATCACGCCGGCCACCCAGGTGCTGATCCAGGCGATGCGCGAGGCCGGCATCAATGTCGACGTGCAGTCGATGGACTGGGGCAGCGTGGTCACCCGCCGCGCCAAGAAGGATCCGCCGGCACAGGGCGGCTGGAACATCTTCGTCACCACCTCGGGCGGCGTCGGCTCGGCCAATCCGGTGCTGCACACCTGGATCGGCGCTTCCTGCGACAAGGGCCTGTTCGGCTGGCCGTGCGATCCCGAGGTCGAGAAGCTGCGCAACGCCTTCGGCATGGCCTCGACCGAGGACGAGCGCAAGAAGGTCGCCAAGGAACTGCAGGCGCGGGCGATGGACGATGTCGTGTTCCTGCCGTTCGGCCAGTGGGACATCCCGCTCGCCTACCGCGCCGACCGCATCTCGGGCATCGTGCCCAACACCGGGCTCGTGGTGCTGTGGGGCATCACCAAGAAATGACTCCTCCGTCGTCCCGACTCGCTCGAACGGAGTTCGAGCTTGGGCGCATGGCGCGCAGCGGAGGGACCTCTTTTATAGGTCGCAGGAAAAGAGGCCCCTCGGCTTCGCTCGGGGCGACGGTTTGACCGCCTACATCATCCGCCGGCTGTTCGCCGTCATCCCGGTGATGGCGGTGGTCGCGCTGTTCGTCTTCTTCCTGCTGCGTTTCGCGCCGGGCGATCCGGCGGCGATCATCGCCGGCGACGACGCCACCAGCGAGGCGATCGCCGCGGTGCGCGCCAAGCTCGGGCTCGACCGGCCGGTGGTCGAGCAGTTCGCGGTCTGGGTGTGGGGCCTGGCGCACGGCGATCTCGGCGTCTCGATCTTCTCCAACCTGGCGGTGACGCGTCTGATCGCGCAGCGGCTCGAGCCGACCTTGGCGCTCACCCTCTCGACCCTGTTCGTCGCGGTGGCGCTCGCCATTCCGCTCGGCGTGCTCGCCGCCTGGAAGGCGCGCAAGCTGGTCGACCGCCTCGCCATGGGCTTCGCCGTGCTGGGCTTCGCCATGCCGGTCTTCGTGCTGGCCTATGTGCTGATCTATTTCTTCGCGGTGCGCTGGCAGCTTCTGCCGGTCCAAGGCTACGTGCCGATAGCTGAGGGCCTGTGGCCGTTCGCCCAGAGCCTGATCCTGCCGTCGGTGGCGCTCGGCGTCACCTACATGGCGCTGATCGCGCGCATCACCCGCGCCTCGATGCTCGAGGTGCTGCAGCAGGACTATATCCGCACCGCCAACGCCAAGGGCCTGGCGACCGACCGGGTATTGCTGCTGCATGCGCTCAAGAATGCCGCGGTGCCGATCGTCACCGTGATCGGCATCGGCATCGCCCTGTTGATCTCCGGAGTGGTCATCACCGAGACGGTGTTCAACATCCCGGGGCTGGGCCGCCTCACCGTCGATGCGGTGCTGAAGCGCGACTATCCGATCGTGCAGGGCCTGATCCTGGTCTTCGCCGCGGTCAAGGTGGTGGTCAACCTGCTGATCGACATCTCCTACGCCTTCCTCGATCCGCGGATCCGGTACTGATGAATTCCCCGTCGTCCCGACCGAAGCGCAGCGCAGCGCAGCGCAGCGGAGGGACCTTTTCTCTACACGTACACGGCGTGCCGCTAGAGAAAAGGTCCCTCGACTACGCTTCGCTCCGCTCGGGACGACGGTTATGGTAGCCATCGCTGACGACCTGCCGCTGCCGCCGCGCCGCTTCTCGCTGGCATCCGCGATCCGCCGCAATCCGACCATCGCGTTCGGCGGCATCCTGCTGTTCCTGCTGATCGCCGTCGCGGTGATCGGTCCGTCCTTCGTCGGCGATCCGCTCAAGATCGCCCCGGTCAACCGCCTGCGCCCGCCGTCGGAGCGCTGGTGGTTCGGCACCGACCAGTTTGGCCGCGACCTCTTCACCCGCTCCATCTACGGCTCGCGCGTGTCGCTGATCGTCGGCCTCTCGGTCGCGGCGTTCTCGAGCGTGCTCGGCCTGGCGCTCGGCCTTGCCTGCGGCTATTTCCGCGCCTTCGACGCCATCGTCATGCGGGTGATGGACGGGTTGATGGCGATCCCCTCGATCCTGCTGGCGATCGCCCTGATCACGCTGACGCGGCCCGGCCTCGGCATCGTCATCGTGGCCATCGTCATCCCCGAGGTGCCGCGCATCGTGCGCGTCGTACGCGCGGTCGTGCTGTCGATCCGCGCCCAGCCCTATATCGAAAGCGCGATCGCCGGCGGCACGCGCAATGCCAAGCTGTTGTGGCGACACGTGCTGCCCAACACGCTGGCGCCATTGATCGTGCAGGCGACCTATGTCTGCGCTTCGGCGATGCTGATCGAGGCGGGCTTGAGCTTCCTGGGCGCCGGCGTGCCGCCGGAAGTGCCGAGCTGGGGCAACATCATCGCCCAGGGCCGCACCTTCTTCCAGATCGCGCCCTGGAGCATCCTGATCCCGGGCGGCTTCCTGGCGCTCACCGTGCTGGCGGTGAACCTGCTGGGCGACGGCCTGCGCGACCGGCTCGACCCGCGGCTGGCGAGGCGCCTGTGAGCGGCAATCCGGGCGCCATCCTCGAAGTCCGCGACCTGGCGACCCAGTTCGATACGCTCGACGGCGTGGTGCGCGCGGTCGACGGCGTGTCGTTCGATCTCGAGCGCGGCGAGACGCTCGGCATCGTCGGCGAATCGGGCTGCGGCAAGTCGGTGACGGCCTTGTCGATCCTGCGCCTGATTCCGCCGGAGACCGGCCGCATCGCCGCGGGCTCGATCCGCTTCGAGGGCGAGGAGCTGACCACGCTCTCCGAGGAGGCGATGAAGCGCCTGCGCGGCCATCGCATCTCGATGATCTTCCAGGAGCCGATGACCAGCCTCAACCCGGTGCTCACGGTCGGCACGCAGATCGCCGAGAACGTGGTGCGCCACATGGGCGTGTCGAAGAAGGCGGCGCGCGAGCGGGCGCGGGAGATGCTCGACCTGGTCCGTATCGCCGATTCGAAGCGCCGCCTGGACGAATATCCGCACCAGCTCTCGGGCGGCATGCGCCAGCGCGTGATGATCGCCATGGCGCTGTCCTGCGATCCGCAGGTGCTGATCGCCGACGAGCCGACGACCGCGCTCGACGTCACCATCCAGGCGCAGATCCTCGACTTGATGCTCGACCTCAAGGAGAAGACCGGCACGGCAATCGTGCTGATCACCCACGATCTAGGCGTGGTCGCCGAGACGAGCCGGCGCGTGGTGGTGATGTATGCCGGCCGCAAGGTCGAGGAGGCGCCGGTCGAGGCGCTGTTCGACAACCCGCTGCATCCTTACACGCGCGGCCTGATGCGGGCGATCCCGCGGCTCGACGTCGACGCGGAGGAAGGCGGCAGGCGGCCACGGCTGCAGGAGATTCCCGGCATGGTGCCGCTACTCACCCGGCCGATCGTCGGCTGTGCCTTCGCGGCGCGCTGCAGCCTGGCGACCGAGCGCTGCCGCGCCGAGCCGCCGCCCGTCGTCGATGCCGGCGGCGGCCATACCGTCGCCTGCTGGGAGGTGACGCCGTGACGGTTCTGGCGGTCGACAGGCTGGTCAAGCATTTCCCGATCCATGGCGGCCTGCTGCAGCGCCGGGTCGGCGCGGTGAAGGCGGTCGACGGCGTCAACTTCGCCATCGCCAAGGGCGAGACCTTGGGCCTGGTGGGCGAATCGGGCTGCGGCAAGTCGACGGTTGGCAAGACCATCCTCAAGCTGATCGAGCCGACTTCCGGCCGCATCGTGCTGGGCGGCGAGGACATCACGGCGCTCAAGCCTGGCGCGATGTGGCCGCATCGCCGGCGCATCCAGACGATCTTCCAGGATCCCTACTCGTCGATGAACCCGCGCCTCTCCGCCGGCACCATCGTCGGCGAGCCGCTGGAGAATTTCGACATCGCGCGTGGCAGGGAGCGTGACGAGCGCGTCGCCGCCCTGTTCGAGCGCGTCGGCCTGCGGCCCGACTCGATGCGCAAGTATGCCCACGAATTCTCGGGCGGCCAGCGCCAGCGGCTCGGCATCGCCAAGGCGCTGTCGGTCAACCCCGACGTGATCGTGGCCGACGAGCCGGTGTCGGCGCTCGACGTCTCGGTGCAGGCGCAGGTGCTCAACCTGCTGATCGACCTGCAGGAGGAACTGGGGCTCGCCTATCTCTTCATCAGCCACGATCTCGCGGTGATGCGGCACATCAGTCATCGCATCGCGGTTATGTATCTCGGCCGCATCGTCGAGCTCACCGACAAGCGCACTTTGTTTGCCAGGCCGCTGCATCCCTACACCGAGGCGCTGCTGTCGGCGGCGACCGCGCCCGATCCGCGCCGCCAGCGGCGCAAGAGGGCGATCGTACAGGGCGACGTGCCGAGCCCGGCCAAGCCGCCGCCCGGCTGCCACTTCCACACCCGCTGCCCCTATGCCGTGGCCGACTGCAAGGTGAAGGACCCGCCGCTGCGCGAGGTCGCGCCTGGCCATCACGTGGCCTGCCATCTGCGCTAGGTCGTTGTTCGGGTCCGAAAACCGCGAGCCGCGGAGCGTTCGAACAGCTTTATGAGCGCCATGAAATATGGAATTGTCAGCGCCGAGCAGCGCAAGGAGATGACCGGCCTCGAGTTCGTTCAGGGCATGGTCGAGGGCACGCTGCCGCACAACACGATGGCGGGGACGCTGGGTTACCAGATCGTCGAAGCGGAGAAGGGGCGGGTGGTCGTCACTGCGCTGCCCAAGGACACGCATCTCAACCCGCACGGCACGGTGCACGGCGGCCTCGCGGCGACGATGCTCGACAGCTGCATGGGGCTCGCGATCATGACCCTGCTCGACAAGGGCGTCGGCTCGACCACGCTTGAGTTCAAGATTTCCTTCATTCGCGCGATCACGCCCGAGACCGGCCTGATCCGGGCCGAGGGCACGGTGGTGAGCCCGGGCCG